>JBKJMF010000007.1:0-4792 GCA_046596525.1 Devosia sp.
CGCGGTCGTCGCCGGTGAAGATGCGCAGGTTCGGGAAGGTGCTGGCCAGCATCAGCGTATGGGTGCGGTCGCCAGTCGAGTCCTTGATGCCGACGATGCGCTTGCCGTGGCGGGCGACAAGGCGCTGCACTAGTTCGACGCCATAGCCGATCTTCGTCATGGCGGGGATGTGGTAGAGCACCACATCGAGCGGGAAGCTGCCGCCGAAGCGGCCGGCGCAGGCCTCGAAGAAGGCAGCGAGGCCGTCCTGACTGGTGGCGCCATAGTAGAACGGCGGCGCGATCAGCACGGCACGGCAGCCGAGGTCGGCAGCAGCGGCGATAGTGGCCACGGCGTCGTCGAGCGCGGCGCTCATCGAGGCCGGGATCAGCCGGTCCATCGGGACGCCCGCCTGCTGGAGCGCGACCAGCGCCGCACGCTTTTCGCGCACGGAGAACGAGGCGCCTTCGCCGGTGGAGCCGAAGGGCGAAACGAAGCTGCAGCCGGCGTCGAACAGCCAGTCGAAGTGCGCCTTCAGTCGCACGATATCGATGCTTCCAGTATCGGTGACGGGGGTCAGAGAGGCGGCGACAATACCTCCGAGAGCCCTGGAATTGCTGGCGTCTGGGGCGAAGGAGAGTTCTTGTTTCACTGATACAATCACCTAATGGAGCAGTCGTTCAATCTATGTGTTTACACGAGAAGGATTCTGTTGCAAGGTCAATCCATCGGCGAGGGCATGACGGCGGGAAAATGCTGCCACCGCGCCGGTAGGACGTGCATGCCGGGAGGGCGCCTTTGGCCGAACTGCAACTTCAGAACATCTCGAAGAGCTACGGGACGTTCGATGCCGTAAAGGACGTGTCGCTTGCCATCGAGGATGGTGAGTTTGCCGTCTTCGTCGGGCCTTCGGGTTGTGGGAAGTCGACCCTCTTGCGGCTGATTGCCGGGCTAGATCCGGTGAGCAACGGCAAGATCGCCATCGGCGGCAGGGATGTGACGGCGCGGCAGGCGGGCGAACGGCCGGTGGCCATGGTGTTCCAGTCCTACGCGCTCTATCCGCACATGAGCGTGTTCGAGAACATTGCGTTTCCACTGCAGATGGAGAAGCGCTCGAAGGCCGATATCCGCGAGGAAGTGGCCAAAGCCGCGGCGACCGTGCAGCTGACGACGCGGTTGCAGGACAAGCCGTCGAAGCTCTCCGGTGGGCAGAGGCAGCGCGTGGCGATCGCCCGCGCCATTGTCCGCAAGCCCGAGATTTTCCTGATGGACGAGCCGCTGTCGAACCTCGACGCGGCGCTGCGCATGGAGATGCGCTCCGAGCTGACCCAGCTGCACAAGCGGCTCGGCTCCACCATGGTTTATGTAACGCACGACCAGCTCGAGGCCATGACCATGGCCGACCGCATCGTGGTGCTGAACGCGGGCAAGGTCGAGCAGGTCGGCAAGCCGATGGATCTCTATCACCGCCCGGCGAACCTGTTCGTTGCCGGTTTCATCGGTAGCCCGCCGATGAACTTCATTGCTGCCAAGGTCGCGGCGCTCGACGGCGGCCAGGTGGTGCTCGATGCGCCCGGTGTCGGCCGCCTGGCGCTGCCCGGCGATACGTCCGGCTTCACGGTAGGTGGCGATGCCACCATCGGCATCCGGCCTGAAGCGATCACCGCTACTGCACCGGAAGAGCCGGCGCTGGGACTGAGCGTCACGCCGCGCACCATCGAGCGGCTCGGGCTCCATACCATCGTCTATGCGGAGCAGGGCGGACGCCCGCTGACCTGCCTGTTCAACGGCGATCCATCGATCGGCGCCGACGCGCCGCTCGGCGTCCATGTGCCGATGACGCAGATCCATCTTTTCGACGCCGCGGGCATGGCTCGCGGACGCCGCGACTAACGCATTTCATCGCTCGCGATCCGGAGGGGGAGGTTCTTCCGGCTCGCGCGCTCACAAGGGAGTAACGAGATGTCTCTGAAATCCAACCGCCGGCAGTTCCTGCTCGGCGCAGCCGCCAGCAGCCTTGCCATCACGGCAGCCGGCGGCATCGGCCGGGCCTTCGCGCAGGACCAGCAGCTGGTGTTCTGGTCGCAGTTGGCCGGCAGCAAGAAGGTGGCCGGCGAAGTGCTCGAGGCGGCGTTCAAGGCGGCGCATCCGGAGATCGCGCTCAACTCGAGCCTCTTCGCCGAGCCCAGCCAGCTCAACGAGAAGATCCTCACCGCGATCAACGGCAACACGGCGCCGGACCTGTTCATCCAGCACTGGGACTACACGCTGACCTATTCGACCGGCGACAAGCTGGCCGACCTCAAGACCGGTCTCGCCAATGTCGATTTCGCAGGCCTCGATGCATCGCTGCTCGCCTATGGCAGCATCGGCGGCCAGCAGGTCTCGGTGCCGCTCTACGGCACGTCGCGCGGCCTCGGCATCAACCGCAAATACGTTACCGAAGCCGGCCTCGACGCCGACAAGGGACCGCAGAACTGGGCCGAGCTCCGCGAGTGGGCCAAGGCGCTCACCAAGCGGCAGGAGAATGGCCTGCTCGAAGTCGCCGGCCTCAGCATGTTTCACAACGATCTCGAGACCTGGGAAATCTTCACCCTGCTGCTGCAGGGTGCGGGTGGCACGCTGTTCAACGACGACCTGACGGCGCCGGCCTTTGCCGGTCCCGAGGGCCTGGCAGCGGTCAACTTCATGTTCGAGCTGCTGCATACCGACAAGGTCACCGACCTCGGCTTCGGCCTCGGGCCAGGCGGTTCGGCGAGCCCGCTCAACCAGGGTCGCGCGGCGATGATCATCGCCGGCAATTATTCCACCAACAACGCGCTGAAAGCCGGCATCGAGTTCGACGTGCTGCCGATCCCGATGGAGAATGGCGGCTTCACCTCGCTGGTGGACCCCTTCAGCTTCGCCGTCACCAAGGCGTCGCCGAATCAGGCGTCGGCGTTTTCGTTCGTCGAGTTCGCGCTGTCGCAGGAGCAGCAGGTGGCGTTCGCGCTGGCCTCCAAGAACGTGCCGGTGCTGAAGGCGGCGCAGCAGGATCCGACGGTACAGGCCGATCCGTATCTGTCGAAGTTCATCAAGACCGCGAGCTACGCTCCGCCGAAGGCCGCCGCCATCCCCGCCTTCTCGCGCATGGTGACGATCATCGCCCGCGCCGTGCAGGAGACGCTGTTCAAGCGCGTCACCGCCGAGGAAGCGCTGAAGGCGGCCGAGGCCGAGGTCATCGCGGTCCTCGGCCGGTAAGGAACGGTCATGGCGCTTCAATCGAGCACAGCTCTGGCACAACGGCCACAAAGCTTCACGCAGAACTGGAGCGCCTACGCCTTCCTGACGCCAGCCCTCGTCATCCTGTTCCTTTCGCTGCTGCTTCCCGCGGTAGCGACAGTGGTGATGAGCCTCACCGATATCTCGTTCCTGAGGCCGACGAATTTCGTCTGGTTCGACAACTACATTAAACTGGTATCGGACAGCCGCTTCCGGCAGGCGGTGGGCAACACCGCCTACTACACCGTCGGCGTGACGCTGCCGACGATGGCGCTGGGGCTGCTCGCGGCGGTGGCGCTCAACGGCAAGCTGCGTGGGCGGATCGTCTTTCGCACTATCTTCTACCTGCCAGTGCTCACCTCGCTGATCGCGGCGGCCGTGGTCTGGATGTATGTCTACGAACCCTATTCCGGGCCGATCAACGGCACCCTCACGCAACTCGGCCTGACGCCGCAGCCATGGCTGCAGAGCCCGGACCTGGCGATGACCTCGCTGATCGTCATGGCGGTCTGGCGCGATTTCGGCACGGCGATGATCATCTATCTCGCGGGCCTGCAGGATATCCCCAGGGACATCTACGAGGCGGCGCGCCTCGATGGCGCCAAGACCCGCCACATCTTTTTCCGCATCACCGTGCCGATGCTGAGCTCGGTGACCTTCTATCTGATGATCATCCTGATCGTGCAGACCTTCCAGGTGTTCGGTGCGATCTACGTGATGACCAATGGCGGGCCGCTCGGCTCGACCGAAACCATCGTGTTCCAGATGTATCAGACGGCCTTCGGCTACACCGAGTTCGGTTATGCGGCGGCGATGTCCACCGTGCTGTTCCTCGCCATCCTGCTGTTCTCGATCATCGGCACCAAGATCATGCGCCGGGGTGAGTCATGAGCGATATCGTGCAAGCCGGCGCCGCCCGGGTCACGTCGGCCGCCTCGTTCCAACAGCGCTACTGGCCGCTGGCCGAGCGCGCCATCGGCTATGCTCTCCTGATCTTCGCCGCGTTGGCGACGATCACGCCGTTCCTCTGGATGGTCTCGACCTCGTTCAAGACCGACGCCGAGACCTTCCAGTTTCCGCCCAACTTCGTCCCCAACAGCCTCGTCTGGCAGAACTATATCGACGCCATCGCCGGGCCGGATACCGGGCGGCAGCTGATCAACAGCCTGGTGTTCGCACTGGGGTCAACCGTCTCCAACATGGTATTCTGTGCGCTCGCCGGCTACGCGCTGGCGCGCATGCAGTTCAAGGGCAAGAACATCATCTTCGCGCTCGTCGTCGGCCTGCTCATGGTGCCGGCGCAGAGCCAGATCGTGCCGGTGTTCCTGATCGTGCAGCGCATCCCGTTTGCCGGCGGCAACGACTGGCTGGGCAATGGCGGCACCGGGCTGCTCAACACCTATTGGGGGATGATCCTCCCCACCGCCGCGACGCCGTTCGGTATCTTCATGATGCGGCAGTTTTTCTCGCGCATCCCGATCGAGTACGAGGAGTCGGCGCGGCTCGATGGCGCCAAGACCTTCACCATCTTCTGGCGCATCCTGCTGCCGCT
>JBKJMF010000211.1:0-3393 GCA_046596525.1 Devosia sp.
GCCGGGTGATGCGTGAACGCCCAATCCACCAGCGCGCTCAGCGGCACTAGGAAGCTCTCCCCCATCGGGCTCAACCGATACTCGACGCTCGGCGGCGTGGTCGGGAACACCCTGCGCTCGATCAGCCCGTCGGCCTGCAGGTCGCGCAGCGTCTGGGTCAGCATGCGCTGCGAAATGTCGTTGATGGCGCGCTTCAGCTCGCCGAAGCGGTAGGGGCGCTCGGCCAGTTGAGTAACGATCAGCACGCTCCACTTGTCGGCCAGCTGATCCAGCACGTTGCGCACCGGGCACTGCGATGGGTCGGGGAAATGCCCCTTCATCTGCTCGAAATGCGGGCTGAGGTCGGTGGGGGAGAGGCCGGGCATGGGTGGTTCCTTCGAGGTAACCAGGGGCGGCAAACCTGCCGTCTTGCGGGTCAGTGGGTAGTTCCTAATATATACGTGGTCTCAAAAAGAGACAACCGGTGAGCGGTTCGAAGCCGCACTCCGGACCCCCGCTTCGTTGCGTGATCCGCAGCCGATCCCCGCTTTGCCGCGAGGACGGACACGGCTGATCGCGCCCCTATTGGAGACCCGACCATGACTGAACCCACCCTGTTCGTATCCGGCGCCGGCGGCCATCTCGGCCGGCTGGTGATCGATGCCCTGCTGTCGAAGGGCCATCAAGGCAAGATCATCGCCGGGACGCGCGATCCGTCCAAGCTCGCCAGCCTGGCCGGCGTCGAAGTTCGCAAGGCGGATTTCACCGACAAGGCTGGCCTGGTCAAGGCGCTGACCGGCGTCGATCGCTTCCTGCTTGTCTCGACCGATACGATCGGCACGCGCCTGGCGCAGCACCTCACTGCGATCGAGGCGGCCAAGGAGGCCGGCGTCAAGGAAATCGCCTATAGCTCGATGCCCACGCCGGAAGCGCCCTCGGCCATCACCTTCGCCCCTGAGCATCTGGGGACCGAGGAAGCGATCAAGGCCAGCGGCATTCCCTACACGATCCTGCGCATGAACTGGTACAGCGAGAACCTGCTCGGCTCGGTGCCCGGCCACATCGCGACCGGCCAGTGGTACACCTCCACCGCGGGCGGCAAGGTGAGCAACGTCACCCGGGCCGATTGCGCCTATGCCGCAGCCGGCGCGCTGCTCCGCGCCGCCGCCAACAAGACCTACGCTGTTACGGGACCCGAGGCACTCTCGGTTGCCGAAATTGCCGCCATCGTCAGCGACCTGACCGGCCGGCCGCTGCAGGTGATCGACGTCAACGACGAGCAGCTGGCTGCGGGCGCCAAGGCCGCCGGCGTGCCGGAATTCGTGGTCGACCACTTCATCGTCGCCTTCGACCGCAACACCCGCGAGGGCAAGGTGGCGCTGGTGACCAATGCGGTGGAAGAGCTTTGGGGCAAGGCGCCCACCAGCGTCCGCGACTTCCTCGCCGCCAACATGCCGGCGCTGGTCAAGGCGGCGTAAGCGCCACCCACCACCGGCCTGCCTTCTCCCACAAGGGGAGAAGGCACTCTGCCCTCAGCCGAACACCACCGTCTTCTTGCCGTTCAGCATCACCCGGTTCTCGAGGTGCAGCTTCACCGCGCGCGCCAGCACCCGGCTTTCGACATCGCGCCCGGCGGCCACCAGGTCGTCGGGGCTCAGGGCGTGGGTGACGCGTGCGGTTTCCTGCTCGATGATCGGGCCCTCGTCGAGCTCCGGAGTCACGTAGTGTGCGGTAGCGCCGATGATCTTCACGCCGCGCTCGTGCGCCTGGTGGTAGGGCTTGGCGCCCTTGAAGCTGGGCAGGAACGAGTGGTGGATGTTGATGATCTGGCCGTAAAGCCGGGTCGCGAACTTGTCGCTCAGGATCTGCATGTAGCGGGCCAGCACCACGAGGTCGGCGCCGGTCTCCTTGAACAGGGCGATGACCTGCTCTTCCTGCTCCGCCTTGTTGTCCTTGCCGACCGGCAGCACGTGATAGCGGATACCCTCGTAGTCGGCGGTCTTCCGGCTGTCCTCGTGGTTCGAAACAATCGCCACCACCTCGGCATCGAGCCAGCCGACCCGGATCTGGTAGAGCAGGTGCAGCAGGGTGTGGTCGAACTTCGAAACCATCACCAGGATCTTCTTCTTTTTGGCTTCATCCACCAGCGTGGTGCGCATGCCGAAGCGCTCCACCGCCGGCTTCAGCCCGCGCTCCAGCGCATCGCGATCCACCCCGGCAGGCGTGGTGAAGGCCAGGCGCATGAAGAACTGCCCGGTCTCCTTGTCCCAGAACTGGTTCGATTCCGCGATGTTGCAACCGAGGCCCGCCAGTTCCGTGGTCACCGCGGCAACGATCCCGGGCCGATCGGCGCAGGAAAGGGTGAGGACGAAATTGGACGACATCTGAGGCGCTCCGGGAAACAAAGTCGCGGAGCTATTCACGCAGGGTGACGCGGGGTCAAGGGGGAGGCGGGCGTAGGGTTACGCCAACATCCACTCATGCTCCGGCGCATTGCAAAACTTCCACGTCCGCGTCGGCCCGGCCATGACGTTGAGGTAATAGATGTCATACCCCGCCACCGCCGCCACCGGGTGGTAGCCCCGCGGCACCATGACCACGTCGCCATCCTCGATCAGCATCGTCTCGTCGAGCGACCGATCGTCGGTGTAGACGCGCTGGAAGCCAAAACCCTGCGGCTTCGAAAACCGGTGATAGTAGGTCTCCTCGAGAAAGC
Organism: Devosia sp.; assembly: GCA_046596525.1. Lineage (GTDB taxonomy): Bacteria > Pseudomonadota > Alphaproteobacteria > Rhizobiales > Devosiaceae > Devosia_A. Next base: position 2,696 of record JBKJMF010000211.1, read on the forward strand.
TCTGGCGCGGCAGGTCGTCTTCGTCGTGCCGGTGCGGCGGATAGCTCGAGGTGTGGCCGCCGGGGGTGATCACTTCGACCACCAGCAGCGAATCCGCCGGGGCGGTCTCGGGCAGGATGTTGGTCGGGTAGCGGGTGTTGGTGCCCTTGCCGCGGGTGAGCTTTTCGACATCGCCTGGCCCGATGACGCGGACCGGGTGCGAACCGGGCGTGCCCGGCGCGGTGCAGGCGGCGAGTTCGAGATCGGTGGTCGCCTCGACCGTCCACTTCGCTCCAGCGGGTGCATAGACCGAAAAGCCCGGCCCCTCGAACGGGCTCATGCGGCCGCCGAGTTCACCAAGGTCGAGACCGTCGACGCTGATCCGTGCCTTGCCGGAGACGATGACGAGGCAGACCTCGCGATCCGGCAACCCGCCCTCGGCCTTGCCGCCTGGGGCGAGCTTGAACAGGTCGAACCCGACATAGGTCCAGCCGGCATTCTCGGGCGTCACGTGGTGGACGCAGCCGGTCTGGCTGAGCGGCCTAGCTTTTAGGTTTGCCATCTAGTTTCTTCAGCTCGTTCTCGAAGTTGATGAAGAAGGTCCAGACCCCGTAGGCCAGCGCCGCCAGCGTGATCAGGCCCCAGAACTGGTCGTGGTTGAACAGCCACTCCCAGCCGCACCACACCGCGATGACCGCGATCAGGATCACCCGCCGGTA
>JBKJMF010000549.1:0-3945 GCA_046596525.1 Devosia sp.
GCCGACCGCCAGCCAGAGGATTACCGCCGCGGCGAGGATGAGCAGAGCGAGGCGGATGGCGGAGCGAACCAGCAGGGTCTGGGTCAGTTGCGTACGGGCGATTGTCGTTTCCGCCACCGTCACGGTGAACGGGATAGCGCTGACCCCGGACGAGGCCGCCCGCTGTAGCACCGCAACCCGGATCGGATCGCCACGGAACTCCGCGTCGGAGTAGGCGATTTCAGCCGTCGCCTCGCTGGAGGTCGGCAGCGTCTGGTAGCCGGTGATGAACCCGCCCGGCCCATCGACGCGGTAGAACACCCGATCCTGCGCCGCCGAGGTCAGCATCTCGAGCGCGACATAGGGCACATCCACCTCGAGAGCGCCGTCTTCGGTGACGATCACCCGCTCGGCGATGGCGAGCACGGATCCAGCCAGCACGCGATCGGAGAGTGAATTGGCGGTGTCCCGTGCCTCGCGCCAGGTATCGATGACCGCCAGCGTCGCCACCGCCAGCAGCGCGATCATCAGCCAGACCAGCAGCCGGCGGCGCAGCGAGTAGGGCCGCGCCATCAGTCGGCGATCCGGTCGAGATAATAGCCGAGGCCACGTGCGACGCGGACGGTCAGCGCATAGGGTGCCAGCCGCCTCCGCAGGCGAGAGATATACTGCTCCACGGCGTTCTCGCTGAGGTCATCATCGAAGGCGGCCAGCGATTCGATGATCGATTGCTTGGCCACCACCTTGCCGGCCTTGCGCAGCAGCGTTTCCAGCACGCTCAGCTCGCGTGCCGGCATCTCGAGCGTCTGGCCGAAGGCCGAGAGGGTGCGCGACACGGTATCGAGCTCGATACTTCCGAAGGCGATGCTCGAATTGTGCAGCCCGGCCTGCCGCCGCAGAAGCACGCGGATCCGAGCCTCGAGCTCGGAAACTTCGAACGGCTTGGTCATGTAGTCGTCGGCGCCGAGATCAAGGCCGCGCACGCGTTCGTCGAGAGCGCCGCGGGCAGTGAGGACCAGCACGGACGAGGGGTTCCGACGCGCCCGCATGCGGCGCAGCACGTCGAGCCCGTCCATTTCGGGCAGGCTGAGGTCGAGCACGACGAGATCGAAGGTCTCGGTGGTCAGCACGGCGTCGGCGGAGATGCCATCGCGGACCACGTCGACCGCATAGCCCGCAACCCGCAACACGGCGGCAAGGCCATCGGCCAAGGTCCGGTTGTCTTCCACGACCAAGATACGCATCACTCACTCCCCGCCCGCAGGGTAGTTTGGCGACGGTACGTTGCCCATAGCCCTTGTGAACCGGGCGGGGGAGCGGGCATGGTCCACGGATGCTGCGTGTCCTCGCCCTGATGCTGTTCGTCCTAGCCCCTCCGGCCTTCGCTGAGGGCGTCAAGGTATTTCCAGCGCTCGACGGCACGACGAACGACCGAACTGTCACCGTCTACTCGTCGCTCGACGAGCCGTTGGCGCGCCCGATGATCGCGGCGTTCCAGGCGGCAAACCGAGACGTCGCCGTGGCGTACGAGGACCTGCAGACCGTCGACATCTACGATCGCGTCGTGGCAGAAACGGACGCAGGCGGCCCGACCGCCGATTTCGCCTTTTCGTCCTCGATGGACCTGCAGGTGAAGCTGGCGAACGACGGCTATGCGCAGGAGAGCAGCTTGCCGCTGTCCGCGACGTGGCCACGCTGGGCCAACTGGCGCAACACTGCCTATGCGCTGACCTACGAGCCGGCGGTATTCATCTACCACAAGCCCAGCTTTGTGGGATCGAAGCCGCCCTCGACCCGGGCCGAGCTGATCCAGTACCTCAAGGCGAATGCGGACACGATCCACGGCCGCGTCGGCACCTACGACATCGAGCGCTCCGGCGTCGGCTTCATGTTCTTCTCGCGCGACCAGGAACAGTATTCCGACCTTTGGACGCTGGTTGGAGCCATGGGCGCGGCCGGAGTGAAGCTCTACTCGACCACCTCGGCGATCGTCGATCGGGTGGCCGATGGGCGGTTCGTCTTCGGCTACAACATCCTCGGCTCCTATGCCGCCGAGGCTGCAGCACGGAACCCCGATCTCGGTATCATCCTGCCCGCCGACTATACCATCGTCACCTCCCGCATCGGGTTGGTGCCGAAGGCCTCGGCCAACCCCGATCTCGGGCGACGCTACCTCGCGTTCTTCATGTCGGCCGAGGGGCAGACGATCATGGCGCAGCAGCTGCAGATCGCCGCGCTCAACCCCAATGTCACCGGCGACAACACCGCCAATGCCATGCAGCAGGCGCTCGGCAACCAACTGCGGCCGGTGCCGGTGAGTCCCGGGCTGATGGTCTATCTCGACCAGGTGAAGCGCGCCCGGCTGATCCGGCGCTGGAACGACGCGCTGAGCATCCAGTAGCCGCGACAGGTTCGCGACAGGTTGCTGTGATCTGGTCGAGACTGGCCGAGGCGCAATAGCGCCCGGTCGAGGAGTCTGGGAGGACCCCGCACTTTTCTTGCCCGTTGCCGCAACCGTGCGGCGGTCCGTGATGTTTTCAGAGCATCCCGGGGTGCACTCCCCAGGTTCGACACACAGCAGGCCGGTAAGTGCCGGCCGCATGGAGGACATGAAATGAAGCATCTCGTCGCGACCGCGCTGCTGGCCGGCGCCCTGGCGCTGCCCACAGCGGCTTTTGCCGCCGACTACTCGATCATGGCGCCGGCCGGCCCCGGCGGCGGCTGGGACCAGACCGCCCGCTCGATGCAGGAGACGATGACCGCCGAGGGCATTTCCGGCAATGTGCAAGTTGCCAATGTGCCCGGTGCCGGCGGCACCATCGGCCTCGCGCAGTTCGTGCAGGAAGCCAATGGCAATCCGTCCAAGCTGATCGTCGGCGGCTACGTGATGGTCGGCGCGATCCTCACCAACAAGTCGCCGGTGACGCTCGATGCGGTGACCCCGATCGCGCGGCTGACCGGCGAGTACGAGGTGATCGTCGTGCCCGCCGCTTCGGACATCCAGACGCTGGCCGATCTCGTCGCCAAGCTGAAGGCCGATCCCGGCGCGGTGTCGTGGGCAGGCGGCTCTGCCGGTGGCACCGACCACATCACGGCGGGGCTCTTCGCCAAGACCGCCGGCGTCGATCCCAAGCTCGTCAACTACGTGGCGTTCTCGGGTGGCGGTGAAGCACTGGCCGCCGTGCTCGGCAACCAGGTGACCGTGGGCATTTCCGGCTATGGCGAGTTCCAGTCGCAGGTTGAGGCCGGTGCGCTGCGCGTTATCGGCGTGTCCGCGCCGGAGAAGGTGGCTGTTATCAACGGCCCGACCTTCAAGGAAGGTGGCGTGGACCTGACCGTGATGAACTGGCGTGGCGTGTGGGCCGGTCCGGGCCTCAGTGCCGAGCAGACGACCGCCATCGGAGCCGATATCGAAAAGCTGGTGAACTCGGCCTCGTGGAAGAAGATCCTCGAGACCAAGGGCTGGCTCAACACCTACCTCCCCGGCGAGGAGTTCAAGACCCAGCTGGCCACCGAGATCGCCGCCACTGAGGCAATTCTCAAGGACATCGGTCTCGTGCAATGATCGAGCCCATGGCTCAGGCAAACAAGCAGCGCCGCCCAGACTGGGCGGCGCTGGTCATCGCAGCCGGACTGCTGGCACTCGCGCTCCTCGTGGCGTGGGATGCCTCCCGGCTGGGCAGCGGCGGCGCCTACGCCCGCATCGGGCCGCAGACTATCCCCTATGCGATCGCCATCTGCCTCGGCGGGCTGTCGGTGTGGACGGTCATTGCCGCCTATCGGCATGATTTTCCCGAGCGCGAGCCGCAGGAATTCGCCCCGGTGCTATGGATCGTCGGCGGGCTGGTGGCGCAGATGGCGCTGATCAAGTTCACCGGCTTCTCGATCGCCACCGGCATCCTCTTCGCCATGACCGCCCGCGGCCTCGGCAAGGTTTCCCTGCCACTGGCGCTGCTGAGCGGCATC
>JBKJMF010000110.1:0-2664 GCA_046596525.1 Devosia sp.
ACCGCCGAGCCGCCGCCCTGGCCGTAGATATCGAGCCGGCGTCCCCCGGCGATTGCGTCGATGGCGCGGCCGACCGCCGCCGTATCGAGCTGGTCGAGGCAGGCGCGCACGGCATTCGCAGCGCGCAGCATCACCGATTGGGCGAGTTGGCCGATATCGTCGGAAAACACCCGGTCGGAGCGGAGATACACCGCCGCCACCGTCATGGTGCTGGCCAGCCGGATCTTGAAATCGTTGAACGAGGCGCAGCCGACCGATCGGCAGAAGCGCGTCACCGTCGGCTGGCTGACGCCGGCCTTCGCCGCGAGCTCGGCGATGGTCAGCCGCGTCGCCGCCTCGAAATCGAGCTGCACCGCTGCCGCGACCTGCCGCTCGGCCGGCGACAGCTCGCTCTCGACGCGCTGGATGCGCGACACGATGTCGATGGCGGGGACTTCGCTTTCGGTCCTCGTGGCGCGGCGTCTGGCCATGTGGGTGCACTCCAATCCTGAAATTCAATTACAGCATTGCGCTGAATCTCGCCAGCCAGTGACTCCGGCAGTCCGCAACGTGGAACGCAGCTAGGTAAGGTCCAGTCGAGCTCGGCCAACGCTAAACTCCTCTGATTGCAGACTTTCTGCGTGTTTCGCAAAATCCAGTTGCGAGCCTGTCGGTTCTGTAACATGATTTCAGGATCGAGGGCTGTCGGGGCAGGGGACGGGCATGTCGACATTCGAATTCGACCATGTGGGGATCACCACGACGGTGCCGCAGCCGCAGGAGGATTGGGTCGAGGCGAGCCGCATCTGGGTCACCAATCCGCGCCATCACCCCGAGCATATCGAGTTCCTGCGCTACGAGCCGGACAGCACCGTGCCGGCCGAAGTGCGCGACAACCCGCACGTCGCCTACCGCGTCGACGATCTCGCGCCACACCTTGCCGAACCCGGCGTCGAAGTGCTGATCCCGCCGTTCATCGTCGGCGATTTCCTCGAAGTGGTGTTCGTCAGGAAGCACGGCATGGTGTTCGAGTACATGCGGTACCTCAAGGACGGGTGGTTCGGGAATTGAGCTACAAGGCGATCTACACCTACGCCTGGGATCTCGCCGAAGCTGGCGTCCCCACCGCCGTTGATGAGTTCCGCAATCTCGGCCTCGCCACCGTCACCATCGCCGGCAGCTATCACGCCGGCAAGTTCCTGCGGCCGCATGGCATCAACGGCAAGGTGGCGATGCTCGAGGACGGGACGGTGTATTTCAACGCCGACCCGAGCCGCTATGGTGCGATCAAGCCGATCGCCAACTCGATCCTCAAGCAGGCCGATATCCTGCGCCAACTGACCGAGCGCAGCGATGTGGCGACCAATGTCTGGCTGGTGCTGCTGCACAACTCACAACTCGGCGCCGCGCACCCGGACTCGGTGGTGGGCAACGCCTTTGGCGATCCGTACATCTACAATCTCTGTCCGTCCGCGCCGGCTGCCCGCGCCTACGCCATCGGCCTCGCTGCCGATGTGACCCAAAGCTACGATGTCGACGGCCTGTCGCTGGAAGCGCCGGGCTTCACGCCCTATGCCCACGGCTACCACCACGAGTTCGCACTGCTGCAGTCGAACATCTGGCTCGAAAATTTGCTGGGGCTCTGCTTCTGCGACCACTGCATCGCCGGGGCCGAGAAAGCGGGCATCGATGCGAAGCGGCTGCAGGCGCAGGTCGCGGCCGATATCACGCGTTATCTCGACAGCGACATCGACTTCCCGCCCGATATGGCGGAGGCGTTCTGGCGCGCCGATATCGCCGCCGATGGCGATCTCAACCGCTACCTGCATTTCCGCGAAAGTGTCGTCACCTCGCTGGTCACCGAGATCCGCGCCGCGGTCCGGAAGGACGTGCCCATCGCGGTGATCCCCTCGGTCGCCCGCCCCACCGGCGGCGCCTGGTACGAGGGCACTGACCTCCGCGCGCTGGCGGAAGTCACGGGGATCATCGAGGCCTGCTTCTATGAGCCCAACTCAATGCGGGTGAAGGCCGACTTGTTCGACATCCGCCGCCGCCTGCCGCCGAGCGCAAAGCTGCGCGGCATTCTCCGGCCCTCGCATCCGGACCTCGGCAACAAGGCCGAGTTCCTCGCCGCTGTTGCAGCCCTCAAGGCAGGTGGTGTCGACGAGCTGGCGTTCTACAACTGGGGGCACCTGCGCCGGGCGAACCTCGCCTGGATCGGCGAAGCCCTGAAGGAGCAATGATGAGCGGCGCATTTACCGGCAAGACCATCGCCATCACCGGCGCCGCTGGAGGTATCGGCCAGTGGCTCTGCCGCTTCTTCGGCGAAGAGGGCGCGACCATCGCGGCGCTCGATCGCAACGACAAGGTGCACGCATTGGCCGAGACGCTGGGCAAGGACGGCATCGTGGTGAAATCGGCGGTGGCTGACATCGCCGATGCCGCTTCCGTCGCCGCCGCCTTCAAGGGCTTCGGCGAGGTGCACGTGCTCATCAACAATGCCGGTATCTCGCGCCACGCCACCTTCGCCAAGACCGATCCGGCCGGCTGGGACGAGGACATGGCGGCCAATGTCGGCGGCGCCTATGCCTGCGCCCATGCGGTGCTACCGCAGATGGTCGAGCGGCGCTCGGGCAACATCGTCAATGTCGGCTCGGTGAATGGCGTCGCGGCTTTGGGTGATCC
>JBKJMF010000133.1:0-4426 GCA_046596525.1 Devosia sp.
GGGTTTCCGGTGATCGAAACGGGTCTGCTGATGGGCCCGCGTGGCATCGGCACCATGGTCTCGATGATCCTCGTCGGCCGGCTCGTAGCGAAGTACGACCCGCGCATCCTGATCATCGGCGGCACGCTGCTGATGGGCTACTCGCTCTACATGATGACGGAGTTCGACATCGTCATGGGTTCGGAGCCGATCATCATCTCGGGCCTGATCCAGGGCGTCGGCATGGGCTTCGTCTTCGTGCCGCTCAACTCGCTGGCCTTCGCCACCAGCCGCCCGACGATGATCATCGAGATCATGGTGCCGATGCCACGCGGGCCCATCAGCAGACCCGTTTCGATCACCGGAAACCCCATCAGGTTCTGCAGCATCGGCGGCAGCAGGGCGAGACCCGAGAACAGCGTGATGCCGGTCGCAAAGATCAACACGAGGCCGGTGACGAAGTTCCGGTCCTTGAACATCCCCATATCGATGAACGGGTTCTTGACGGTCAGGCAGTGGACGACGAACACCCACAGCCCCGAGATCGAGAGCAGCAGATAGAGCCAGATTTCCGGCGAGTCGAACCAGCCGACGCCCTGGCCGCGATCGAGCAGCATCTGCAGCGACGCGACGGCGACGGCCAGCATGCCGATGCCGAAGAAGTCGAACTTGCGAATCTTGATCACGGTGTTCGGCATCAGCGCGAACAGCATGAAGAACGCCACCGCGCCAACCGGTAGGTTGACCAGGAACACCGCGCGCCAGTTGAACGTTTCGGTCAGCCAGCCACCCAGCGTCGGCCCGATGATCGGCCCGAACATGATGCCTGCGCCGAAGGTGGCCATCGCCTGCCCGAGCTGCTCGCGCGGGTTGATGTCCATCATCGTCGCCTGCGCCAGCGGCACCAGCATGGCGCCGCAGATGCCTTGCATGACGCGGAACAGCACCATTTCTTCGAGGCTGGTGGCGATACCGCAGAGCAGCGACGCCACGGTGAAGCCGATGACGGCGCCGAGCAGCAGGTTGCGCCGGCCGAAGCGATCGGCGAACCAGCCGGTGAGCGGCGTCGCGATGGCCGCGGCGACGATGTAGGAGGTGAGCACCCAGTTGATCTCGTCCTGCGACGCGCCAAGGCTGGCGCGCATGTGGGGCAGGGCGACGTTCGCAATGGTGGTGTCGAGCACCTGCATGATCACCGCCACCATAATGGCGGCAGTGAGCAGGCCCTTGTTCTTCACCACGACCGTGGGGGCCGAGATCGTGGCAGCGGCGGCCATTCTAGAGTGCCTTCTGACCTTCGGCGGCCAAAACCCCTTCGGGCTTGGTGTCGATGCTGACGGTGGCGCTCATCCCGGCGACCAGCGGCTGGCCTTCGGTGTTGTCGACGACGATCCGCACGGGCACGCGCTGGGTCACCTTCACCCAGTTGCCGGTGGCGTTCTGCGCCGGGATCAGTGCGAACTCCGCACCGGTCGCCGCGCCGATCGAGTCGACATGGCCCTGGAGCTTCTTGCCCGAAAGGGCATCGACGCTGATCTCCGCCGGCATGCCGACGAGGAGGCCAGACAGCTGGGTTTCCTTGAAATTGGCTTCGACCCAGGTGTCGCCGATCTCGACCAGCGTCGCGATGGTCGAGCCCATGGCGATGAACTGGCCGACATTGAGGCTTGCCACCTGGCTGACGATGCCGTCGGCCGGAGCGAGGATGGTGCTCTTGTCGAGGTTGCGCTGGGCACTGTCGCGCGCCGCCATGGCCGCACGCACTGCCGGGTGATCGTCGGTCTTGATCGCGGGATCGCCGCCGAGCGCCGCCGTCGCATTGGCGACGTCCTGCTGCTCGAGCGCGACATTGGACTGTGCCTGCTGCAGCGCCAGCCGCGAGTCATCGAGTGTCGACTCGGCCGAAACACCCTGCTTCTGCAGGTTCGAGGCGCGGTCCCATTCCTTCTGCCGGATGGCGAGGGTGGAATTGGCGGCATCGAGCTTGGCGTTGGCGATCGAATAGCCGACGCGCAGCTGCTCGACATTGACGCGCGCCGTAGCAAGCGCCGCGTCGGCCTGGCTGAGGGCAATACGGTAGGGCTCGGGATCGATGGCAAACAGCGCGTCGCCGGCCTTCACCAGCTGGTTGTCTTTCACAGCGACCGAAACGATGCGGCCGGCGACGTCGGACGAGAGCGACACCTTGGGCTGCTGCACATAGGCGTTGTCCGTGTCGACGAAGCGCCCGCCAGTCAGCCAGAAGTAGCCCCCACCTGCCGCGAGGATCACCGGCACCGACAGCATCAGCGCCAGCCGCATGCCCGAGCGCTTCTTCTTGGCCGGTGCTTCAGGGGCAACAGCGGCGGGTGCGACGACAGCCTCAGGCTTCACCGCTTCAGCGGCCGGGACGGCGACCGGCTTGGCTTCGCCGGGGGCAGGGGGTGTAACGCGGGCGTTCATTTCAGACTTCCTCGAGATCGGCCGTCTGGCCGGAAAGATTGTCGCGCATCCTGGAGAGCGCATTGATCACGATCTGCCGTTCCTCGGGGGTAACCCCCTCGAGCGCGGCCTCATACATGGCGAGCCCGACCTTCCGGGCCGTGGTGAAGACTTCCTCGCCCTCGGCAGTCAGCCGGGCGAACTTGGCGCGGCTGTCGGTGGGGTCGGCATAGCGGTCGACCAGGCCGCGCTTTTCCAGCCGGTCCAGCACGCCCGATACGGTCATTGGGTCGGTGTCGGTCGCGGCGGCCAGCGCCACCTGGGTAATGCCCTCGTTGAGCGCGACCTGCGCCAGCACGCGCCATTGCGGCAGGGTGATGCCGTGCACGCGGGCTTCTTCCTCGAAGCGCCGCTTCATCAGCCGCGCCACTTCGTGGATCAGATAGCCCATCGGGGCCTGGTGCTTGTATCCAAGGTTCGATTTCATACGTGCACATATAATAAGCGCACATACGAAGTCAACAAACGGGACTGTTAGAAACCAAGCTAAATCCGCATGGCTGGCATTTTCACGCCGCATGCCCTCCGGCGGCAGGCGCCGCCGGCAACGTCAGTGCCGTGTCGGTGATTGTTCCGCTATGCTGTTCCCGGCGTCGTGCGCCGTTGTGCGACAATTGACCGGGGGCATCTGCAAATGAACAAGACGTATCTGGCAGCAGCGGTACTGACGTCAATCCTCCAGGGGCCAGCGAACGCGCAGAGTTGGTACGAGGACAAGGCAGTGCGTTGCGTTGGTCCGGGGCTGCTGGACACTAGCGGGCTGCTACCATCGACCTTGCCGCTTTATGTCGATGCTTCAGGAGTGCTTAGAGCAGTGCTCTTTGGCCCGGCGCAGTTCACCGCATTGCTCGCCGCCAAGGAACCTCTCGCGGTGGACGCGCGGACACTGACCGAACAGGACGTGTCAAATATCCAGCAGCAGATCGATGACGGCAAGCTTGCGATCGAGAAAGCCTACATGCTCAAAGGTTCTGCCGACACGCTTGCCGGTCTGCTCCCGGCCGGCGGGGACCTAGTAGGCTTCATTACCGATTGGCTGGCGAAGAATGCTGACAAGAAGGCCGTTTCGTTGGATGCGCTCTACTACCTGCTGGAGGAGGGTGCCACGATACAGAGGCAGGTCAAATTCTTCAAAGATGGAGAAGCAAGGCAGGCCATCATCAACGAGGTGTACGCGGTGGATGTCGAGGACGAAGAACGGACCATATTGCTGTCTTCGTGCGTTGCCCCAGCCGCGCTAAAGGCCATCGAGTTCAAGACGGATGTCGAGTTCAGTAACAAGATATTCTCCGAGGATGGCCCCGTCTGGAGGATGTGGGACACCACGGATTCCAAGTTCGATCCCTGGGTCTATCGGTTGGATCGTCAAAGCGTGAAGTACTACGAGTTCACCGAGGTGGAGCCTGCACCAAAAGGCGACTTCCTCTTGATGCGCATCGACCTCGAGGCAGGGACCATGGAAAGAAAGCGGCCGGAATGGCCGGACTTCATGGGCTACTACGAAAAGATAGCGCCGACGAGGTAGACGGACCTGGGTAATCGCCGTGCGACGAGGCTGTCGCCTTTTTTGACAGGAACACCTATATCCGCCGCCATGGCTTACGACCTCGCAACCGGCCGCCGCTTCTCGGTGGCGCCGATGATGGACTGGACGGACCGGCATTGTCGGTACCTGCACCGGCTGCTGTCGGCGCATGCGCTGCTGTTCACCGAGATGGTGACCAGCGCGGCGATTGTGCATGGGCCGCGCGAGCGGCTGGTGGGGTTTGACGCGGTCGAACAGCCGGTGGCGGTGCAGCTTGGTGGCTCCGATCCGAAGGAACTCGCCGAGGCCACCCGCATCGCGTCAGAGTTCGGCTATGCCGAGATCAACCTCAATGTCGGCTGCCCGTCCGACCGCGTGCAGTCCGGCCGCTTCGGCGCCTGCCTGATGGCCGAACCTGAGCTGGTCGCCGAGTGCGTGCGC
>JBKJMF010000275.1:0-21454 GCA_046596525.1 Devosia sp.
GTGGTGGGTACGCCGGAGCAGGTGGCCGATGCGATCGGCGAGTGGTTCCACGGCGGCGCGGCTGATGGGTTCAACATCATGCCGCCGGTGCTGCCGACCGGGCTGACCGATTTCGTCGATCAGGTGGTGCCGGTGCTGCAGCAGCGCGGCTGGTTCCGGACTGAGTACGAGGGCGCGACGCTGCGCGAGAACCTCGGGCTCAAGCGGCCGGTCAATCGTTTCGTCGAACGTGCTGAAGCCCTTGAAGAGCGGAGCGCCTGATGGCCAACGGACTCAAAATCGTCGGCTTTGCCGGCTCGTCGTCGCGCCCGTCGCGCACCCGCAACCTGGTCGAAGCCATCGCTGGCGCAGCCGCGAAGCGGTCGGGTGCCGAGGTTTCGATCTATGATCTGACGGAGATCCACCCGTCGCTGGGCTCGACGCTCGACCCGCGGCAGGCGCCACAGGACCTGCAGGAGTTGATCGAAGAGATCACGACGGCGGATGCGCTGATCGTCGGCTCGCCGGTCTACAAGGGCACCTACACGGGGCTGTTCAAGCACCTGTTCGATCTAATCGAGCCCAAGGCACTGAAGGACAAGCCGATCGTCCTGTCGGCGACCGGCGGCAGCGAGCGGCATGCGCTGGTGATCGACCATGGGCTGAGGCCGCTGTTCGCGTTCTTTTCGGCCGACATCATCGCCACAGGCATCTATGCCACCGAGCCGGATTTCGTCGAGCACCAGCCGCACAATCCGCTGTTGCTGACGCGCGTCGAACGGGTGGCCGAAGAACTCAACTGGCGGCTTCAAAGCAAGCGCGTCGAGGCGGCCGAGCCGCTGCGCGCCATCGCCTGATTTCAACCTATTCTGATGGAGACGACCATGATCGATCGTAGATCGACATTGAAGCTATTTGCCGCGGCGTCGGCGCTGACACTCGTGCCGGCGGCGGTACGGGCGCAGGATACGGCCAAGGAGTTCCGCATCGGCTGGCAGAAGGGCGGCGTGTTTGCGCTCGCCAAGTCGTCGGGCGCGCTCGACAAGCGGCTGGAGTCGCGGGGCGTCAAAGCGACTTGGGCGGAGTTTACCTCAGGGCCGCCGCTGCTCGAGGCCCTCGGCGCCAATGCGCTGGATTTCGGCTCGACCGGCGATGTGCCGCCGCTGTTCGCGCAGGCGGCAGGTGGTGACCTGGTCTATGTAGCGGCCACCAAGGGGAGCAAGAACAGTTCGGCGATCCTGGTGAAAACCGACTCCCCGATCCAGTCGCTGGCCGATCTCAAGGGCAAGAAACTGGCGTTCAAGCGCGGCTCGAGTGCGCATAACTTCGCGGTGAAGGCGCTGCGTACCGCCGGGCTGACGCTCGATGACGTCACGGCGCTCGACCTCGGGCCGCCGGATGCGGCGCCGGCCTTTGCCAGCAACCAGGTCGACGCCTGGGTGATCTGGGACCCGTACTATGCGATCGCCCAGCAGGCGTCCGATACGCGGGTGCTGGTGACCACCGATGGGATTGTCGACTCGTGGAGCTTCTTCCAGGCCAACGGCACCTATGCGCACGAGAACCCGAACATCGTCGCCGAGGTGATCGACGAACTCGCCAACGTGGGCGCGGCGGCGCAGTCGGACTTCGACAATACAGTGAAGGCCGTGTCGGCAATTACCGGCGTGCCCGAACCGATCCAGCGCATCGCGCTCAGCCGCGACGGCGCCGATCTAGGAGCGATCGTGCCGATCAGCGATGAGATCATCGCCTATCAGCAGAGCCTCGCCGACGAGTTCTTCGGGCTCAAGATCATTCCGAAAAAGCTCGATATCGCAAGCATCGTCTGGCACGCGCCCGACGCCTGAGGTTCTTCACCTCTCCCTTGGGGGAGAGGTCGGCGCGCAGCGCCGGGTGTGGGGGCCTTCCCACGCTCAGCGTCTGGGGCAAGGCCCCCTCACCCTGACCCTCTCCCCCAAGGGAGAGGGGACGATGCGGCTTCCTGCCCAGCCCCTGGAGGATCGAAATGACCCTTGTCGTTGACTTGCCGAAACCGGCCGGCAACCCGTTTGCCGGACTTCATAAGCTGCGGCTTGGAGCGGCGTTGCCGCTGCTACTGCCGGTGGGGATCATCCTGCTCTGGCAGCTGGCGGCCAGCGCTGGCTGGATCTCCAACCGGCTGATGCCGGCGCCGGTCGACGTGGTCCGTGCCTTCTGGGACAAGACATCGTCCGGCGAACTCGGGGTCAATATCGCGGTCAGCGCGCAGCGGGCGCTGTCGGGCCTGTTCGTGGGCGGTTCGATCGGGTTTCTGCTGGGGATCGCCAACGGTGTCTCCAGCCTTTCACACCGGCTGACCGACACGACGCTGCAGATGATCCGCACCATCCCCAACCTGGCGCTGATCCCGCTGGTGATCCTGTGGTTCGGGATCGGCGAGGAGGCGAAGCTGTTCCTCACCTCCCTCGGGGTGTTCTTCCCGATCTATCTCAACACGCTGCACGGCGTTCGGACGGTCGACCCGCAACTGATCGAGATGGGGCGGGTGTACGGGATGAGCAACTGGACGCTGTTCCGCAAGGTGATCTTCCCAGGCGCGCTGCCCTCGATCTTCGTCGGGCTGAGGTTCTCGCTCGGCATCATGTGGCTTACGCTGATCGTCGCCGAGACGATGGCGGCGTCGTCGGGCATCGGGCACATGGCCAACACCGCCCGCGAGTTCATGATGACCGACGTGGTGGTGCTGGCGCTGGTGATCTACGCGCTGCTCGGCAAGCTGGCCGATGCGACGGCGCGGTTCCTCGAACGGCGGACGCTGCAATGGCATCCCGCATACCAGACTCCGGCGAAAGGGTGATCCGATGAGCCATATCGAACCGGCACGCAAGTTCACCGCGTGGGGCAAGGCGATCGAGCCGGAGTACGGCCCGCCCGCGCTGGTTCCGGCGGCACAGCGCAGCAGCGCAGTCGGCATTCGCATCGAAGGGCTCGATAAATCGTTCGGCAGTGTGCCGGTGCTGCGCGGCCTCGATCTCGAGGTGCCGGCGGGGCAGTTTCTCGCCATCGTCGGCAAGAGCGGGTGCGGCAAGAGCACATTGTTGCGGCTGCTCACCGGACTGGACGAGCCGACCGGCGGGCGGATCAGTTTCATCGCGCCTGATGGAGAGACGGTGACGCCGAATGCACGGATCGTGTTCCAGGAGCCTCGACTACTGCCCTGGGAGCGCGTCGCCGGCAATGTCGCCGTGGGCCTGGGGCCGGGGCCGACGGGGCGCACGTCGCGGGATAAGTCGCTGGCGGCGTTGCGCGAGGTGCAACTCGACGAGAAGGCTGATGATTGGCCCGCGCAACTGTCGGGCGGGCAGCGGCAACGGGTGGCGCTGGCGCGCGCGCTGGTCAGCCGGCCGGATTTCCTGGCGATGGATGAGCCGCTGGGAGCGCTCGATGCGCTGACCCGCATCACCATGCAGGGACTGGTCGAGCGGGTGTGGCAGGAGCAGGGTTTTACGGCACTGTTCGTCACGCACGATGTCGGCGAGGCGGTGGCGCTGGCCGATCGGGTGATCGTGCTGGATGAGGGGCACATCGTGCTCGATACGCTGGTGGAGCACGAGCGGCCGCGGCTGCGGGGGGGCGAGGATCTGGCGCGAATCGAGCGGCAATTGCTCGACGCGATCTTCCGGCGTTGACACCAAGAAAAACGCCGCCCAGTGAGGGGCGGCGTTGTCGTTTCAGTCGGGCTGGATCAGCAAACGCTGATCCGGGATCAGCGGACGCGGAGCGAGCTGATGTTGTCGCTGGCGCCGCGCAGGTTCGAGACGCTGCGCGAAACCACGACGCAACGGCCGTTGAAGTTGGCGCGCTCGCAGACCTGGACCTCGGCATTGCCGCGGATTTCGATCGACGAGATCTCGTCATCCCAGCGGCCGAGACGGGCAAGGCGCTCGCCCGGACGGGCGCAGAAGCTGTCGCCGCGGAAGTTGTTGCTCTCGTAGAAGCAGACGCGATCGCGGCTGCCGCCCGGACGGCCGGGACGGATGTCGAAGCCGCCCGAACCGATCTGGAAGCTGAAGCCGGGGACGTTGAAGCCGATGTTCACATCGACGTCGGGACGGCTCGGGCGATCGGGAACAATGACGCGGGTATCGACGTCATCCTCATCGTCGAAGCCGGAATCGTCGTCGCTGAGGTAGCTGGCGGAGACCCATCCATCGGGGCCGGACTTGATGATGTAGCACCAGCCGCCGGAGCAGCGATCGATCTCGACCTGCTGGCCGGCGCGGAGCACGTCGACGACGGCGCCATTCACCGGAGCGGCGCGGACGTTGACGGTGCTGGTGGCGACGGCGGCATTGGCCGCGCCGGCGAAAAACAGGGAGCCGAGCAGAAGCGCGGCGGCTCCTGCCAGTTTGATGGGATGCATGGGTAGTCCTCTCTTGGTGACGCTAGTGGGCGTTTCGGGGTCGGTTGTCGCCGCAGAGCCGAAACGACCGCCCGGCAAGGGAGTTCCATGCATTCGTGTCGATTGCGCCTAAAATGCAAACGCCGCCCCGGAGGGGACGAGGTATCGCCCCGGGGGCGGCGTTCGGCTTCGGACCGTGGTGAATGGTCAGTTAACTTCGAAGGACGAGATGTTGTTGTTGAGCTGGTTGGGCAGCGAAGATTTCGACGAGCCGATGTCGGCGCAGATCCCCTCGAGATCGAAATCGCGGCAGACCAGCACGTCGGCATCGCCGAACACTTCGATCGAGGAGATCGAGTCGTTCCAGCTGCCGCCAAGCGCGTCATCGCTGTCGCCGGGCTCGACGCAGAAGCTCTGGCCGTTGAAGTTGGCGTTCTTGTAGAAGCAGACCTGATCTTCCTCGTCCTCGATCGGCTCGGGAAGCGGCTTGGGCTTGGGCTGGTTGCCGATGCCGATGGAGATCGACGGCTTGCCGTCGCCACCGATGCCGAAGCTGAAGCTGAACGGTACGTTGGAGGCGGGCTTGCCCTTGTTGAGGCCGCCGAGGCGGTTCTGGCGCACCCAGCCATCGGGGCCGGGGATCTGGATCAGGCAGACGGTGCCCTGGCAATCGAGCACGTTGACCAACTGGCCAGCCTCGACCGAGTTGACCACGGGCGAGTTGGGGTTGGCGGTCTTGCGGACGTTGGAGTCCTGCAGGACATGCGCGTTGGGGGCGGCGAAGGCTGGCGCAACGGCTAGGCCACAGAGCGCGGCCAGCGCTGCGACGGCGACGAGGTGGAGACGCTTCATGATGGTGTTCCCTGATTGGCGGAACCGGGTCCGGTGCCGCGGCGCAAGTCAGCGCAGCACATGCGTGCCGCGGCCTGAATGCTGCCGATGAACAGGACTATTCGGGATTCGGGCCGAAATCGACTGAATTGCATAAAGAAAAGGCCCGCGCCAGGAAGGCTGGCGGGCCGCTTGTACTACTTCAAGGAGGCGGTGGTCAGTAGACCCAGACGGAGCTCACGTTGTTGTCGAGGAAGCCGTGCAGGGCGGCTTGGCTGTCGTTTAGTCGCACGCAATAGCTGTGATAGTCGCGATCGCGGCAGAGCATCACCGAGACATCGCCCTCGACCGTGACGGAGGAATAGCGGTTGTCGGCGCGCAGCAGCAGCAGGTCGCGGATCCTCTGGCCCGACTTGGCGCAGATCGAGGGACCGGAGAAGTGGCGGCCTTCGTAGAGGCAGACGAGGCCCGGGCCGCCTGACTTAAAGGGGATGGGGCCGAGAACGAACGGGCTGCGGATCTGGTTGCCGAAGGCGATGTGGTAGAGGCTGGTCCAGCCGGCCGAGCGCCCGGAATGGACGCGGCACCACTGCTTGGAGCAACGATCGACATAGATGCGGACCTCGCCGTCGATCTCGCCGACGACGTCGTACTCGTTGCCGGGGCCTTCCATCAGCACCAGCGGTTTGATCGACCAGGCGGGCGTGCCGACCTGAACCGCGGAAGCGGCGACGGTGCCGAGAACGAGAAAGGCCAGTGCAGACAGGCTCGCCAGTAACAGCTTCATCGAAATGCCCCGTACCGAATAATCAACGCGCTGAGCCTAGCTCTGGCGCATGACGGTTGGAAGGGTGCTGCAGCAACAGGGTGGGGGAAAGTTTCTGACTGATAGTGCCGGCCCCCTCCCGGCCTCCCCCATGAAGGGGGAGGTGAAGAAAGACGAAAGGCGCCGCGCGGAATCCCTCGCGCAGCGCCTCCCCCATCGTCCCGGGTAGAGGCCACCCATCCCGGGATGTGGTGAGAGAAGGAATGCGATTGTGGGGCTGAACGGCTGCTGAACCGGGCGCTCAGGATGGCGACGGACTCAGCGCGGTATGACGCGCTTTTCGCCCTGTTCGTCGAGCGCCACGTAAACGAAGCGGCCTTCGGTGACCTTGACGCGGTCCGCCAGCCGGTTGCGGCGGGCCCAGGACTCGATTGCGATGGTGATCGAGGTGTTCCCGACCCGTTCGACGGTGGTGTAGACGCACAGGATGTCGCCGACCTTGACCGGTGCGATGAAGGTCATCGCCTCGACTGCCACGGTGACGACGCGGCCACGCGCCACCTCGACCGCGGCAATGGCGCCGGCGATGTCCATCTGGCTCATCACCCAGCCGCCGAAGATGTCGCCCGCCGGGTTGGTGTCGGCCGGCATGGCGAGGGTGCGAATGGTGAGGGTGCCGAGCGGGTCAGTGGTCGGGGCTTCAGTGGTCATGAATGCGCGGTCCTTTTGGCGGCCAGCGGCCGATTTCTTCTTCCCAGTGGCGGCGGCAGAGGGAAACATAGACCGATTTCTCGATCGAAACCTGGTTGCCTTCGCGCAGCGCGCCGCCTTCGGCGTCGCGGCGTACCACCATGGTGGCCTTGCGGCCGCAGAAGCAGATCGTGCGGATTTCGCGCAGCTCGTCGGCGATGGCAAGGAGTTCGGAGGAGCCGGGGAAGAGCTTGCCCTGGAAATCGGTGCGGAGGCCGAAGCACATCACCGGGACATCGAGGCGATCGCCGACGCGGGCGAGTTGCCAGACCTGGTCGGAGGTGAGGAACTGCGCCTCGTCGACGAAGACGCAATCGACCTTCGATTCCTGCATGTGGTCGTTGATGCGCTGGAACAGATCATCATCGGCGCCGAACAACTCGGCTTCGGCGGAGATACCGAGGCGCGAGGTGATGCGGCCGACATCGCCTTCGGCGTAGAGCGACGAGGTGAACAGCAGCGTGCGCATGCCGCGCTCGACATAGTTGTAGGATGCCTGGAGCAGCATCGTCGACTTGCCGGCGTTCATCGTGGAGTAGGAGAAATAGAGCTTAGCCATGCGGCTGTTCATGCCGCAGGCTGGCCGCGGCGGCGAGGCCAATCGGCAGCTCTCAACAAAAAATCGGCCGCCTGGCGAGGGCGGCCGATTAGAATGCCGAATTGGGGCTCGGCGCAGGACATACGAGTTGGCGGCGATGTCCTGCTTATAAAGACCGTCCAGTTGCCGATTGTGGCGGGAGCAACTGGGCCTAGGCACGGGGCAATGGGGTGCGCCCCGGACACCCGCAAGCTATTGAGACCACGTGACAAGCAGATGACGCCGGGTTTCATAATGGCGACATTATCGGGCCCTAGCGGATAGTCTGCGGGCAGGGCTGCTGGAGAGGCATATGCGTTCCTTTTTTAGGGCTGGACTGGTTTTGGCAATGGCGGCGGCGATGGCCGCGCCGGGCATGGCGCAAGGCGTCGACGTGACCGGCATGTGGCGGCCGGACAAAAACTCCGACTACGGCGTGAGCATGTGCGGCAAGGACAACGCGCAGCTCTGCATCAAGGTGGTGGCGCTGCGCGGCAACATGGACACGGACAAGAACCGGCCGTACCTCAACACGTTCCTGATCGACAAGGCCAAGCCGAGCGGGCAGGGCCGCTGGAAGGGCAAGCTGTCGCTGTTCGGACAGACCGGCGACGCGACGCTGACGCTGAAGGGCGCCAACACCATGAACGTGAAGGCCTGCGCCTATATCGTGATCTGCCGCGAAATCACGCTGACGCGCGTGAACTAACTCAGGCAGCCCGCATGTCCCGGCGCTGGAGCAGTGCCGGGACGGTTTCAACGAGGATGATCGCGAAGAAGATGAGCGCCGCGCCGGCATAGCCGACGAGGGGCAGGCGCTCGCCCAGGAGCAGGGCACCGCCGAGCGCGGCGAACAGGCTTTCGGCCGAGAGGATGATCGCGGCATTGGCGGCCGGCACGTGCTGCTGGGCGATGGCCTGCAGGGTGAAGGCGAGGGCGGTGGACATCAGCCCGACATAGAGGATCTGCACCCAGCCGGCGAGGATGCCCGTGAGGTCCGGGACCTCGAAGCCAAAGGCGAAGGCGAGGCAGATGACGCCGACGCTCAGGAAGGTCACGGCCGAGAGCACGACGGGAAGGCCGGTCTGGCGGCTGAGCAGACCGAGCATGAAGACGTGGCCGCCCCAGAAGACGGCGCTGACAACCACCAGCATGTCACCGAGGTTGAAGGCCCCGAGGCGGCCGCCGTTCAGGTAGAAGATGCCGATGAGGGCGAGCGGGGCGCCGAGATAGATGATGGGGTGCGGGCGGGCGCGCATGACTAGGAAAGCGATCAGTGGCACGAACAGCACGTAGAGCGCGGTGAGGAAGCCGGAATTGGTGACGCTGGTCTGGGCGAGGCCATATTGCTGCAGCACCGAGCCGATGAGGAACGCGGCGCACAGGGCGGCGATCTGCAGCCAGAGGCGCGGGGTGAAATCGCTGGGTTTCACCGCTTTGCGGCGCAGCTCGATGAGCGCGAAAGGCAGGAGCGCGATGCCGCCGAGGAGGAAGCGCGTGCCGCTGAAGGTGAGCGGCCCCATATGCGCCATTGCCGCCTTCTGCGCAACGAAGGCGAGGCCCCAGATGGCGGTGGCGATGAGCAGCAGCAGGACGGCGAGTGGGCGTGACATCGGCGGTGTGTAGCCGGTGCGGCGGGGGCGCGTCGAACGGATTTTCGCGATGGGGGTGATCAGAGTTGATGATGAGCGCCGCCCGGCGACGCCGAACAGGTGTGCGGTTCCGCACGGCGCTAGACTTTAGGTCAACGTTACTGACTAATATCGCCGCGTCCAAGGGGGTGGAGGGGGCAGGCATGGCTTTCGACGATGACCAGAGGTTCGCGGAAGACTGGATCGATGCTTGGAATGCGCGCGATCTCGATAGGATACTGAGCCACTACGCGCCGGACGTCGTCTTCCTGTCGCCAGTGGCGGAGCGGCGGCTGGGCAACGGCCGGGTCGAGGGAATCTTGGCGCTGCGAGAGTACTGGCGAGGCGGGCTGGCGGCTGTACCGGAACTCAGATTTGAGCTGGAAGCCGTCCTGTCGGGCTACCAGTGTCTCACCATAGTCTACCACAATCAAAATCGGCAGCGGGTTGCCGAGACGGTCGAGTTCAACGCGGCTCGCCAGGTCGTCCGCTCCTTCGCGTGCTACGGAACCTGAGGCGGATAGGAGGCCTACTTCAGCTCCGCATCCAGCGCTTCGATCAGCTGCTGTACTTCCGCCTCTGACGTGTAGTGGGTGAAGGAGAGGCGGAGGACGCCGTGGCCGGGGTTTAGGCCGAGGGCTTCGAGCAGGCGGTAGGCGTAGAAGTGGCCGCCGCCGGCCATGACCTTGTGGCGCGCCAGGCGATCGGCGGCTTCGATGGCGAGTTCGTTCAGCGCCAGCGAGATGGTGGGCGCACGCTTCGCCGGATCGGTGGGCCCGATGAGGCGGACGTTGTTGCGGGTGCGGAGGAACTCCATCAGCGGGGTGAGGAGGATTTCTTCCTGTTTGCGCATGGCGGCGTGGGCTTTGCGGAAGGGAGTGGCGCCCTCGACGCGATCACCGGCGAGTTCGGCGACGCGCTCCAGATAATCGATGACGCCGGTCGAGGCGGCGATCTGGGCGTGGTCGGGGCCGGCGGGGACGAGGCGCTTGCGGGGCTGCGTTTCGTTGAAGAAGTGGCCCTGGTTGGGAAGTTCCGACGCCAGCGAGGGGCGGATGGCCATGACGCCCTGGTGCGGGCCGTACACCTTGTAGGCCGAGAACAGGTAGATATCGCAGCCGAGTTCGAGCAGATCAGGCAGGCCGTGCGGGGCGTAGGAGACGCCATCGACGACGGTGACGGCGCCGAAGCTTTTGGCTTTCTGGGCAATCTCGTGGACCGGGTTGATCTCGCCGACGATGTTGGAGGCGTGCGGGAAGCAGACGGCGCGGACCTTGCTATCGAGCAGCTTGTCGAGCGCGGCGGGATCGAGGTGGCCGGTGTCGGGATCGACCTGCCACTCG
Organism: Devosia sp.; assembly: GCA_046596525.1. Lineage (GTDB taxonomy): Bacteria > Pseudomonadota > Alphaproteobacteria > Rhizobiales > Devosiaceae > Devosia_A. The sequence goes on from JBKJMF010000275.1 coordinate 10,262, forward strand.
CGGACAATGATTCCCCGATCCGCGAGACGCCGCCAGGCACCGGAATTGGCTTCGTGGTCCTGGTTGGTGACGACGATGGCGTCGCCGGCTTTCAGCCAGCCGGCGAAGGCGTGGCCGAGCGTGTAGGTGTTGGCGGAGGTGGAGGGGCCGAAATGGATCCAGTCCATGCCGACGTTTAGCGCCTGCGCCATGCGGCGATGCGCCAGGTCCATGGCGGCGCCGGCTTCGCGCGAGGCGGGGTAGAAGCCGTAGGGCTGCACCTTGGTGGCGCGATAATGGTGATCGAGGCGGGTGAGGACCTGCTGGCTGGTGTAGGAGCCGCCGGCGTTTTCGAAGAAGGCCCAGCCAGCGAGGCTCGGTTCGCGGAAGGCCGGGAACTCGGCACGGATCAGGGCGGTATCGAGGGGCAGGGCGGTCATCGGGGCGCTCGCAGGAGGGAGACCGATGGTTAGCGGAGGGCGATGACGGCGGCAACACGACGTGTGGATAAAGGGGGGTGCGATGGGCCCTGGGTCTTTGTCGGGGTGACGCTGTGGGCTGGGTCGTCCCCTCCACCACCCTTCGGTTGGTCCCCCTCCCCCGCCACGCGGGGAGGATAAGAAGAAGCCCCGGCGGGAGGGGACGCCGGGGCTTCTCTGGGGACGGCGTCGCGGCCGGTCGTGTTGGGGCTGGACCGGCGGGGACTGGGATCAGCCGTCCAAACCGGGGATCGCGGGAGCGGTGGGGTGGTGAGGCAGGTTCTTGCCGGGGTGCTGCATCTTGCCCTGCATCATCATGCGGCCGCGCGGGGCGAACTCGCGCTTCTGCGCCTCGGTGAGGCTGGCGTAGAAGGTCTTGAACTGCGGCAGCAGCTCGCTCATCGCGGCGAGGCGGGCTTCGTCGAACTTCAGGCGCTGCTCAAGGCGCTGGATCAGGTCCGGTCGCTCGTTCTTGCTGGCGGTGGCGGCGGGCCGAATGGTGTCGCACTGGTCGGCGAAATCGGTCTGAGCGGCGAGGACCGAGGTGCGGAAGTCTTCGAACAGCTTTTCCTGGTCCTTGGTCAGTTCGAGCTTGCCGGCCATGCGGTCGAGGCGATTGTCCAGGCGGTCGGCGGCGCGGTCACCGCAGGAGAATTCGGCGAAGCGGAAGGCGCCGCCGGCGGCGTCGCGGCGGAACTCGAGGGTGCGGCTATCGTCACGAGGGCGATCTGGCCCCGCGGCGAAGGCCGGGCTCATGGCGGTAAGGCCGAGGGCGGCGACAAGGGCGGCGAGGACGGTGGCGCGAGTCGGAGTCATCGTGGTCTCCCATTGGTGAGTGGCAATGGGGAGAGGATGCAGTGCGTCGGCTTGCCGGGGCGTTGCGGCAAGGTGAAATCGCGGAAAGGTTGGAAAGGTGGGTGCGCGGGGTCGGCACCGGGCCTGGCCATGGTCCCACTGCCACATTGTGGCTCCGCTCACCCCCTCCCAACCTCCCCCGTCAAAGGGGGAGGTGCCCGCTGGTGGGCAGGGCTAGATCGTGCCAGAGGAGTGGGCGTCAGCGGCCAGTGCTATGACGCGATGTATTCTTTCAGCGCCGTGGCTTCCTGTTCGGCTTCTTCGATCTTTCGCTTCACCACGTCGCCGATGGAGACGATGCCGGTGAGCTTGCCGTTTTCGACGATGGGGATGTGGCGGATGCGGTGGAGGGTCATGGTTTCCATGAGGTCCGAGATCGAGCCAGCCGAGGTGCAGGTAATGACCTTGGTGGTCATGACGTTGCGCACCGGGCCGGCGAGAACCGCGACCGGATCCTTTTCGAGGTGACGGACGACGTCACGTTCGCTGAGGATGCCGGCGACCTTGCCCTTGGCGTCGACGACGACCACGGCACCGATCTTCTTCGAATTGAGGATGCGCACGGCCTCGGAGAGCGGCGCGCCGGCTTCCACCGTGTGGACGGTGTGGCCTTTGGATTGAAGGATATTCTCGACTTGCATCGGCAGTCCTCCTCTCAGGCGACCATAGTGCGCCAAAGGGGCGGAGGGGACAAGAGTCCGATGGTCTTAGGGTGTATGAGCCGCCCATTGAGCCGGAGCGAGTTGCCTCCACCCTTGATCCCTCCCCACGAGGGGGAGGGAGACGACTGAGGGCTCAGCGCAGAATTACTGCGCCGTTGCGGGGGCCTTGAGGTCGCGCTTCTGGTCCTGGACCGACTCGGTCGGGGTTTCGAGGAGCGGGAGTTCGACCGCCTCGCCGCTGGCTTCGGCGACGACGTTGAGCTTGCCGGCGAGAGCGGCGGGGTTGGTTTCGGCGGCGGCGAGGTCGGCGAGGCCGATGCCGGCCGGATCCTTGGCAGTGATGGTCAGCTTGAGGTGCGAGGCGCCGGTGAGGAACGTGCCGAGCTGCTGTGCCGCGGTCAGGGCCTCGGTGGTGTTGCCGAGGAAGGCGAGAGTCATGCCCTGGGCCATGCCGGCGACGGCGGTGCGGAACGAGGCCTCAGGCTGGCCGGCATCCTTGGCGCCGGCGGCGAAGGCGAGCGAGCCGATGCCGCGGTCTTCGACCTCGACGGTGACGTCGAGCAGGGTGAGCATCATCGCCGCCATGGTGGCCTGGTCGGTGTTGTCGGCGAACAGCGCCTCGGTGGCGTTGCCGAAGGTGCCGGAGAGACTGATGCGGCCGAGCGTGCCCATGTCGATCAGCACGTCATCGACCTTGATGGTCGAAGTGGCCTGGTCCCAGGCGAGCTTGGTGCCGAGCGAGATGTCGAGCTTGTCGATGCCGCGGGCGAGGAGATCGGCGACCGGCAGGTCGGTCATCTCGGCGGTGATCGGCAGGATGAAATTGCCGAGGCTGAGCGCGATGTCGGCGGGGATGCCGTTGAAATAGTTGCCGAGGGTGGCGTCGAAGGTGCCGAGGGTGCCGGTGATGCGCTTGCCGGTCGATTCCGGATCGGGAATGTCGATGGTGAGGTTGGCGAGGCTCATGCCGTCGAGATAGGGGACGAGCTTCCGCCAATTGGTGGTGAAGTAGGCTTCGTCGAGGGTGGTGGCCGCTTCGATCGCCGCGATGGCGGCGGTGAAGTCCATCTTCTTCCAGGTGAAGTTGCCGAACTTCAGGAAGCCGTCGTTCTCGACGGTCATGTTGAAATCGTCGAGCGAGATCTCGGGGTAGATGGCCGGCTCGAAGCCGCCGACGGTAATCGGGCCGGAGGCAACGGTGAGCGGGTTGCCCTTGTCGTCCTTGCCGGTGCAATCGAAGCCGTCGAAGGTCATCGGCGTCGAAGAGAAGGCGGTGAACATGTCGGCGTAGAAGCGGACGAGCTTGCCGACGGTTTCCGCCGAAACCTCGGTGCCGGCCTTCTGGGCGGCATCGGCTTCCATGATCAGGGTGTTGATCTCGGACATATTCTGCTTGAGCGGGCGGGCGCTGAAGCTGCCGAGCGCTGCGGCGCCGAAGGTGCAGTTGACCAGTTCGCCCGCCGCGAGGGTGCCGCCGGAGAACTTGAAGTCGGAGTAGATCTCTTTCATCTCGGTGCCGGCCGTGCCGGTGGTCGTGAGGCCGTAGAAATTGAGGAGCCCGGCGAGGTCGAAGCGGCCGATCGACATTTCGCCGAAGGTACCGGTGACCTTCTCGGGACCGGTGAAATCTGCCCCGCCGACATGGGCGGAGGCGGCAACGCCATCAGTGACGTCGGTGAGGGTAATGTCGCGATAGGTGACGACGGAGGGACCGGCGCCCTCGACATAACCAGGGTAGGTCAGCTTGATTTCGGGGATGGTGACCGACTTGGCGTCGAGGGTGGCCAGTGCATCCAGGGCGCCGGGGGCGCCGGTGAAGAGGCCGCGCACCGCGCCTTCGTTGATGTTGCCATCGACCACTTCGACAGTGGGGACGGCGATTTCGTACAGCATGCCGGTGGTGCCGCTCTGGGCGATGCCGGTGACGCTCAGCGTTTCGGCGGAGGCGCCGGTGGCGGCGAGGCCGGCAAACACGGTGCCGAGCAGCAGGGTGCGCATCGGGCGCAGGCGGCCGAGCGGGGCAGGAGCGGTACGGATCATGTCGGTTTCCTCAGTCGCAAAATGATGAGACGCCGCGTCCCGCCCGCACCTTGGGGTGAGGGGGACACGGCGCGGGTACGGCCCGAAGCGAGCGTCACCGAGGTTCTAGAATACCGTAGCTAACGGGAAGATGAACGGCTCAGCGCGAAACGCGCTGAATCAAAGCTTTTCAGCTGTCGCCGTGTCAGCCTTCGCCGTGGCCCGGCTTCCAGGCGGAGAGCGGATTGGACTGGCGCGGCTTGGCCGGCTGCAGGCCTTCGCGGACGATCGAGCGCACGACTTCGATGAGGATGGCGAAGAGCAGGGCGCAAAGCGGCACGAACAGCAGCACCACGGCAGTGTCGATCTCGCCGGCCCCGGTGATGGTGCGCGGCGGGATGATGCCGAGCAACAGGGCGATGCCGGCGCCGACGAAAGTGAGGGAGAACGAGATGGCGGTCGCGGCGCTCAGCGCATTGCGGAACAGCGGACGGCGAAAGCGGAAGGCGTACTTCTTCTTCGGCTGAGGGAGCTTGGTGGGGGACATGAGGACTCGCTGACTCGGCAGATCACAACGCAGTGATAAGGCCCACGGAATGCGCGGATGTTTCGTTGCTATCTGGGTGAACCAGGTACGATTTGAGGGCGATCCTGTGGCGAAAATCCGCAGCGCCGAGAGATGGAGGTCGATGAATGCAGGTTTTTGGGACCAGTGTGCGGATGTTGGGGGCGGGGTTTTTCGCCGCCGTTGTGATGCTCGGCGCTGTGGCGCAGGCTCAGGATGAGACGGTGCCTGGGGCGGTGATCGAGCCGTGGCAGAGCGTCATCACCAGCCAGATCGAGGCGTTCCGCGCCAAGGATGCGCCGGGCGCATTCCAATATGCCGGTGCGGGGTTCCAGGTGGCGTTCCCGACGGCCGAGGCGTTCTTCAGCGCTATCGCCGGCGCGGGGTATGGGCCGATCATGGAGTCGCGGTCGCACGCTTTCGGTAAGTTCGAGAAGATGGGCGACAAGACAGTGGTGCAGGAGGTGAAGCTGTTGGGCAACGACCAGAGCCTCTACGAGGCGTTCTACCAATTGGCCGAGGAAGAGAATGGCTGGCGCGTGCAAGGCGTGTCATTGCTCAAACAGGCGGGAATGGGCGTCTGAGCCTTGCTGAGCGCAGGATGAACGCCAGCATCAGTTGGGGTTCAAGGCGGGGGAGCGAGAAGCGCGTCATCGTTCACGTTCGTTGTTGTCCAGGATGTTCCCGTTGAAGGCTCTCGTCATCGCCGCCGTACTCGCCGCTGTGCTCGTCAACATCATGCCCGATGAGCAGGCGATGGACGGGGGCCGGAGCACTGTGCGAGCCGAGAGCATCCAGGTCGTTGTGCCGATCCAGACACCGGTCCCTGCCCGCGCTGTTTGACCCAAGCCTTGTGACCAACGTCCCGGTTGTGCGCCGGGTTTTGAAGCCGTAGAGATTTCCGGCCATTTCCCGGGAGATTGTCTTGGCTTTCCTGTCTGAAGCGCTCAGCCGCATCCAGCCGTCCGCCACCGTCGCGATCAACTCCAAAGCCGTGGAGATGAAGCGGCAGGGCCAGGACGTGATCTCGCTGGCCGCGGGCGAGCCGGATTTCGACACGCCCGAGCATGTGCGCGAGGCGGCGATCCGGGCGATCAATTCGGGCAAGACGCGCTACACGGCCGTGGACGGCATTCCGGAGCTGAAGGAAGCGGTCGCCGCGAAGTTCAAGCGCGACAATGGCTTGGACGTCACAGCGGCGGATTGTTTCGTGTCGTCGGGCGGCAAGCAGATCATCTTCAACGCGCTGATGGCGACGCTGAACCCCGGCGACGAGGTGGTGATCCCGGTGCCGTACTGGGTGAGCTACCCGGAAATCGTGCGGCTGTGCGACGCCAACCCGGTGTTCGCGGTGGCGGACTCGACGACCGGGTTCAAGCTGAAGCCCGAGGTGCTGGAAGCGGCGATTTCGCCCAGGACCAAGTGGCTGATCCTCAACACGCCGTCGAACCCGACGGGGGCGGCCTATACCAGGGACGAGCTGCGCGGGCTGGCAGACGTGCTGCTGCGGCATCCGCATGTGCACATTCTCACCGACGATATCTATGAAGTGCTGGTCTATGACGGCGGCACGTTCGCAACGATCGCCGGGGTGGAGCCGAAGCTGCAGGAGCGGACGCTGACCATGAACGGCGTGTCGAAGTCGCATGCGATGACCGGTTGGCGCATCGGCTATTGCACGGGCCCAAGGCCGCTGCTCGGCGCGATGAACAAGCTGCAGAGCCAATCGACAACCAATCCGTCGTCGATCTCGCAATGGGCGGCGGTGGAAGCGCTGAACGGGCCGCAGGGGTTTTTGAAGGGTTGGCGCGAGGTTTTCCAGGGGCGGCGCGACCTGGTGGTGCGCGGGCTCAATGCCAATACCGGGCTGGACTGCCTGACGCCGGAGGGGGCGTTCTACGTGTTCCCGTCGGTGAAGCGGCTGTTGGGGAAGACGTCCGGTGGCGGGCGGGTGCTGGCGACGGATGCGGATTTCGTGCTGGCGCTGCTGGAAGAGACCGGCGTGGCGCTGGTGCACGGCACGGCGTTCGGGCTCGCGGGGCATATGCGGCTGAGCTATGCGGCTTCGAACGCGCAGCTCGAGGACGCGGTGGCGCGGATCCAGGATTTCTGCGCCAAGGTGAGCTGATGGCTCACCCGATCACCGAGCCCGTCGCGAGCGGCTGGCTCGAGGTGGGGGATGGCAATGCGCTGTATTGGGAGGAGGCGGGCAACCCGGACGGGGTGCCAGCGCTGATCCTGCATGGCGGGCCGGGGTCGGGGTTCTCGCCCTCGATGCGGCGGTTCTTCGATCCGGCGCGATATCGGATCATCGGGTTCGACCAGCGCGGCTGCGGGCGGAGCACGCCGCATGCGTCGGGCGAGGGTGTCGATTTCTCGGTCAACACGACGGCGCACCTCGTTGCCGATATCGAGCGGTTGCGGCTGCATTTCGGCGTCGAGAAATGGGTGATCTATGGTGGGTCGTGGGGGACGACGCTGGGACTTGCCTATGCCGAGAAACACCCCGAACACGTCGCAGCGATGGTGTTCGGTGGGGTGACGACGACGCGGCGGCGGGAGATCGACTGGCTGTATCGCGGGATGGCGCCGCTCTATCCGGCGGAGTGGGAGCGGTTTGTCGCCAGTGTGCCGGCGGGGACGCCGGAGGATGGGCTGGTGGCGGCTTACAACGACCTGATGTTCGATGCCGACCCTGCGGTGCGCGACAAGGCGGCGCGGGATTTCCACGACTGGGACAATGCGGCTGTGTCGGTGAACGCGCAGGTGGGCCGGCCGTCGGATGGGGTGGATCCGGCGCGGCTGCTGGCGCGCGGGCGGATCGTGACGCATTTCTTCCGGCACGCTGGGTGGATGGAAGAGGGTAGGTTGCTGGCCGGGGCGCACCGGCTGCGGGGGATCCCGGGCGTGCTGGTGCAGGGGCGGCTGGATTTGCAGGGGCCGCTGGTGACGGCGTGGGAACTGGCTAGGGCGTGGCCGGACGCCCGGCTGGTGGTGGTTGATGGGGCCGGGCATTCGGCAAGTGATGCCGGGATGCCGGAGGCGATTGTTGCGGCGCTGGATGAGTTTGCCCGACGCTAAGTGGCCGGCGCCGATCGGCGTGGCAGGCGGCCGCGCGGCTTGTACACCGACAGGACAACCGCCAGCAGCAGGACGACAAGGCCACCGGCGGAATGGAGGACCAGCGACACGCGCGCGGCCCAGAGGTTCTGCAAGCCGGTAGCGGTGGACAAGAGGTCGATGGTGTCGAGCTGCAGTAGCAGCACAACGACCGCCAGGAGCGTCAGCGCCAGCTTTGCGACCACCCAATAGTGCCTGAGCAGGCCCCACTTGGTGCCCAGCGACTCGAGCAGCCCGATGAGCAGCGCGGCAAAGGCCAGCGGCACGATGACGAGCCAGGTTAGCCGGCCCATAGCAAAATAGGCACCGCTTGCCGTCGCTGCCTCGCCCGCGACGAGGCCGACAAATGCGAGCGCGAGGAAACCGACCACGGCGCCCAGCAATCCCACAGACGAGACGATGTGCAGGGTGAGCGCAAGCTTGCGCAAGGCGGGCCGCATGATCATTGCGGCACGATCTCAGTGGGGGCGGCGTGCTGGCCGTGCTGGCCCGGACCGTGACCGAGCAGGAGCATGACGCCGAGCAGCGCCACGAACAGGCCGCCGGCGACGATAGAGAGTTTTACCCAGCGCGGCATGCGGGTGTCGTCATCGCGCGACGGCGGAAGCGGGTCGGCCATGAGGATCTCCTAAGTCGCCACGCAATTTATCGATACACAGTGTCTCTGTCGAGTCGCCACGTATCGATTGACAGCATGTTGTCTCGATCTATGCTGAGCGAATGCCCAGGCTGTGGAACGACACCATCGAGACGCATCGCCGCGCCGTGCGCGAGGCCGTACTCGAGACAACGGCGGCGTTGGTGCATGCGCGCGGCCTCAAGGCCGTGACCATGTCGCAGATTGCCGAGCAATCAGGCATCGGGCGGGCGACGCTCTACAAGTATTTCCCGGATGTCGGGGCGATCCTGGTCGCCTGGCATGAGCAGAAGATCGCGGAGCATCTCGAACAACTGGTGAAGATCCGCGACCGAACGACCGGCGCCAGCGCGCGGCTCGAGGCGGTGCTGCTGGGCTACGCATTCATGTCGTCCGGGCGACACGGGACGGAGCTTTCTGCCTTGCTGCACCAGGGCGAGCATGTCGCGAAAGGGCACGAGCGCTTGCGGCAACTTGTGGCGGAGTTGATCGAGGCGGGAGCGGCGGCGGGCGAGCTGCGGCGTGACGTGGCGGCTGATGAGCTTGCCGGTTACTGCCTCCATGCGGTCGCAGCGGCGGCGACGTTGCCATCAGCGGCGGCGGTGCATCGGCTGGTCGGCGTGATTGTCAGCGGACTGAAGGCTCAGAGGTAGTCCATCAAGCTCATCGAGCCGCCATTGCTGCCTCCGAGCGATGACGACCCGGTGACCTCGCCGAGGATCGAGCTGAGCTTGCTGGCGGTCTGGTAGTTGGCGACGGCGGCGGCGTAGAGGTTGTCGGACCAGCCGGCGGCGGTGCGTTCTTCGCTGCTCATGGCGCCGTATAGCGAGATGACATTCTGGGCGAAGGCGGCGGGGTCGCTGTTGCCGGCGGATTTGAGGCTCTGCAGCAGGGCGGCGCCGGAGCGGGAGCGCATCTCCATCGAGGCGGTGCGAACTTCGGTGGCGGAGAACTTGCCGTTGGAGTTGAGGGCGACGGAGGCCAGGGAGCGGCTGTCGAACTCGGAATAGTCGGGCTTGGAATTGCCGCTGGCCTTGTACTGGGCGTCGAGAGTGGTGCGAGCGTCGCCGGCGACGTTGACGATGTCGCGGGGCTTGCCGGTTTCGCCGGCTGCGAGGCGCTCCATGTAGGCGTTGACCGGATCGTTGGCGACGGTGCCGGGCAGGGTCGACTGGTCGGCGGTGATCTGCTTCAGCATCTCCTCGAGCGCGGCGCGCTGGTCGACATAGGCGGCGGAGGCTTTTTCCTCGGGGCCCATGGCGTCGTAGTAGGCGAGGGCGGCAACGTAGAGGCCCTTGACGCTGCCGGTGACGCGGCCGACGGCGGTGGGGCCGGCCATGGCTTGGTCGAAGCGGCTTTGTAACTCGATGGCGGCGGCCTTCTGCTCGTCGGCGGTGAACAGCTGGTTGGAGTTGGTGCTCATCGCGTAGAGCTCGCGGCGATCGACCTTGCTGAGATCGAGCGCCAGCTTGCCGTCCTTGAGCGGGCTGGTGAGCTTGGCGTCCGACAGCAGCTTGTCGAGGGTGGCGCGCGCCTCGGTGGTGACGGTGGCGAAATCCTTGATGGTGGTCAGCGCGGCCTTGGCGGCGTCGGATAGCGTGACGTTGGTGGCGCCGGATTCGGTCGAGGTGGCGGCGGGCGGGTTGGTCAGTGCCTGCTGCTGGACCTTCTGGGCATTGGCGATGATCTGGGCGTAGGTCAGTGAACTGGTGGTCGCGGTGCCAACGCTGGTCATGGGTGCCTCCGGGCGTACGCGTATCACCATGCAGGCGGCGTGCCAGCGCGAAGGCCCGGGAACGCAGGGGTTCGACGGCGTGGTAATGGCCGGGCGGCAGGAAGTGCCGGGCAAAGGCTGCGCGGGCTAGATCATTTCCAGCGATTGCTTGCGGCGCGGCGGCGGGAAAGCGGCGTCGAGCGCTGCGAGATCGGCGTCGGTCAGCGTGAGGTCGGCGGCGGCGCGGTTCTCGGCGACATGGTCGAGGCCGGTGGCCTTGGGGATGGCGATGATGCCGGGGCGGTTGAGGACGAAGGCGAGGGCGATCTGCGCGGGCGACGCGCCGTGGGCGTTGGCGATGCGCTGGAGTTCGGGGTGGCGGAGCAGGCGGGTGTCGTTGCCGAGCGGGGAGTAGGCCATGACCGGCACGGGGTGGGCGGCTGACCAGGGGAGCAGGTCGTATTCGATGCCGCGGGCGGTCAGGTTGTAGAGCACCTGGTTGGTAGCGCAGTTCCCGCCCTCGGGCGCGGAGAGCAGCTCCTCCATGTCGTCGACGTCGAAGTTGGAGACGCCCCAGTCGCCGATGGCGCCGGAGCGCTTCAGGGTTTCGAAGGCGGCGACGGTTTCAGCCAGCGGGTGGTGGCCGCGCCAGTGCAGCAGATAGAGCTCGATGTGGTCGGTGCCGAGCCGCTTCAGGCTGCGCTCGCACGCGGCGATGGTGCCGGCGCGACTGGCGTTGGAGGGCAGCACCTTGCTGACCAGTTGCACTTCGTCGCGGCGGTCCTTGATGGCTTCGGCGACGACCAGTTCGGCGCCGCCATCGCCATACATCTCGGCGGTGTCGATCAGCGTCATGCCGAGGTCGATGCCGCGGCGGAGGGCGGTCACCTCGTTGGCGTGCAGCCGCCGGTCTTCGCCCATGCGCCAGGTGCCCTGGCCAAGGACGGGGACGCGCTTGCCTGAGGGCAGGTCGTTGGTGGGAAGGGTCAGTGCCATTGGCCGGTCTCGCATGCGAGCGACACCCTAGCGCGGCTAGCACGTTGGGCAACCTGATGAGACAAGAAAAAAAGGCCCCGCTCGAGGGGATGAGCGGAGCCTTTCAGAGGCCGGCTCGCCAAAGCGGGCGACCCATCAGAACGCAGCCAGGGAGGAGGAGAGGCTGC
>JBKJMF010000337.1:0-3552 GCA_046596525.1 Devosia sp.
TCGGGGAAGCGTTCGGCGCTCGAGCCGATCAGCGAGAAGGGCACGCCGAAGCGGCCGAAATCCTCAGCGTTGTCGGAAACCGGATTGACGATGGCACCCTCGACGCGGGCCTGGCGCAGGGCGCGCAGGTGGCTCGCTTCGCGATCATGATCCCAGTCGGAGGAGAACACGAGGAGCGAGGCGCCGTTCTCGCCGACGATATCCTGGGCGCCGCGGGCGACCTCGGCCCAGAACGGGTTGGTGATATCGGGGATGACGAGGCCGAACAGGCCGGAGCGGCCGGAGCGCATGCCGACGGCGAGGTGGTTGCGCTCGTAGCCGGTGGCGTGGGCGGCCTTCTGGACCTTGTCGCGGGTGATGTCGTTGACGTCGGGGGAATCGGAGAGGGCACGGGCCGCGGTGCTTTTGGACACCCCGGCGAGTTTGGCCACATCAATGATGGTCGGCCGTCTGCCCAATGCAACCTCCCGTGCCGTAACCGGCATCTATTGGGAACGTTACCGGAAGTCTCACTGCGAGTCTAGGGCAGGAGCGCTGTCACTGTTTGCCGCCGGTTTGCCTTGGAGATGAACGGGACTTAACCGGCAGATGAACGGGGGTTCGTGGGTGATCCGCGCCCGAACGCTAATGGTCCTTGGGCAGCAGACCACGGCGGCGGAGTTCTTCGCGGATTGCGACGAAGCTCGGGACATTGGTGACCAGCCTGTCATCGCCCAGCGGCTCGAGAACGTGGAGCAGCGTCGCATCGGAATAGGTGGCGAGGCGGTGGGTGTCGAAGTGCTCGTCGCTGCCGCGCAACATGGCCAAGAGCTCCGCGAGTTCGCGGTCGTCCACGTCACTCATTGGATTGGCCCCCGGCAGCGATTTATACCAAAGGCCCCGCGGCCTTCGTATACGCACTAACGCCTATTGGGGGGCCAAGTCGCCGGAGCAGTCAAATCACGTAATGGACGGGGCGGGTTTTCGGCACAGGCAAACGCTTCGCCAGTGGCATCCAGCGTCGGGCCACCCCCACCCTTGATCCCTCCCCGCAAGGGGGAGGGAGACGACTGGGGTATCGGGCTAGAACAGCAGATCGTCGAGGGCGTCGCCGCTGTCGGCGACGGCTTCGGTCACAGTGATGCCGGTGAAGGTGTCGTGGAGGCGGCGTTCGGCGTCCATGGTGTAGCGCTTGCGGAGGGTGGACAGGAACGTGTCGAGCGTGGGGTCGCCCCCTCCACCATGCTTTGCATGGTCCCCCTCCCCCGTGAACGGGGGAGGATCAAGGCCCGCGATCGATAGTTCGATGTCGCTCAGCGCTTCGGAGATGGCGCCGTGGTTGGCGAGGCTGTCGACGGCGCCGTCGAGGCGCTCGGCGACCTTGGGGCCATCGGCGTAGAGTTCGACCAAGGCCTTCTTCATCCGAAGGCCGACGGTTTCGAGCTGGTTAAGCGCGGCGGTGGCTTCGCGTTCGAGGTCGCCGACGCGGCCGGCGCCGGCACCGGCAGAGCTGGTGAAGGCGGCGGAGAAGGTGGCGGCTTCGTTGAGGCGCTCGACGGCTTCGTGGGCGGAGACGACGGTTTCGCCGGTAAGGGTACGGAGCTGCTGGGCGATGACATCGAGAGCGCGGCCGCGCGGGCCGAGCTGGGCGCATTTGACCGCGGCGTTGAGGGAAACGAGGCGCATCTTGTACTCGATCTCCTGCACCGCCTCGACGTGATCGAGCAGCACCTTGACCGTGTCGGAAACGGCGCCGGCGACCTTGTCGAGCTTTTCACGTTCGCCTTCGCAATCGCGTAGCACGGTGACGGCGCGGCGGACCGCGCCATGCAGTTCGGAGAGGGCGGAGCGGTTTTCGGCTGAGCCGTAGACCGAGCGGGCGTGATCGAGCACGGACTGGACGTCTTGCGACAGCTGGGTCAGGGCGTCGGCGCCGGCGGCCATTTCGAGGATGAGGGATTCGCGGGCGCCGGCGAGTTGGCGGCGCTGGAGTTCGGCGATGGAAGAAACGAGCGTCTGGTCGCCCCCTCCACCATGCTTTGCATGGTCCCCCTCCCCCGCCGCGCGGGGGAGGATCAAGAGGGAGAGATTGCGTAATGCCGCTTCGACGTGTTCGACGCGCTGGCGGGTGGCGTCGCCGACCTGCAGGGCCATGACGGTGGTCGCCACCTTGCCGGCGATGGCGCGCGACATCTGGCCGGTGATGGCGCTGGAGCGGACCGACGTCAGGCGCTGCTCGGTGACTTCGGCGAGATCGGTTTCGAGTTCGGTGGCGAGGCCGGCGAGGGTGTCGCGATGGGCCGCCTCGAAGCTGCCGCGGGTGGCCGCGGCTTCCTCGACGACACCGGTAAGCGACTCATAGGTGCGGGAGAAATCGGCGATGGTGGCGGTGGCGCTGTCGGAGAGCTGCGCGATATCGGTGGTGAAGACGCTGAAATCCTCCTGCTCACTGACCACGCTGGCGGCGACGACGCGGGCGTTGATGGCGACGATGCTCATCATCTTGACGGTGCGGCGCAGGTCGGAGATCGGGTGGGCGGCGCGGGCCAGCGAGACGACGAGGCGGGTGAGATCGGCCTGCTCGGCGCGGAGCGCCACGGAGATTTCGCCGGCGCGGCGGCCGACCACGGCGAGCCGGCCGGTGGCTTCGGTGAGATCGGCGCCCTCGAGATCGACGGGCAGCGCTTCGAAGGTCTCGGTGAGACGGGAGAGGATCTCGGCGCATTCGGCGAGGCGGCCGCCGACGTTGACGAAGGCGCCATCGATGGCGTCGCGTGGGCCGGCTAGGTCGTCGGCGAGGGTGAGGAGCTGGTGCGTGAGGTCGTCCCCTCCCCCATGCTTTGCATGGGCCCCCTCCCCCGTTTCACGGGGGAGGATCAGGGCGGAGACATCGAGGGCGGTCATGCGGTGTCCTTCTGCGGGGCACGGGCAGCGTAGGTGGTGATTTCGGCGGCGACGCGTTTCAGCGCGACGATCCTTTGGGCGGCGCCGAGCGCGATGGCTTCCTTGGGCATGCCGAAGACGACGGAGCTTTCCTCGTCCTGCGCCAGGGTGGTGGCGCCGGCGTCCTTCATTTCGAGCAGCCCCTTGGCGCCGTCATCGCCCATGCCGGTGAGGATGATGCCGAGCGCGTTGCGGCCGGCAGCGTAGGCCGCGGAACGGAACAGCACATCGACCGAGGGGCGGTGGCGCGAGACGTGCGGGCCATCAATGATGCTGACGGTGTAGCGCGAGCCGGCGCGTTGCAGCGCCATGTGGCGGTTACCAGGGGCGATCAGCACGCGGCCAGCCTCGACCACATCGCCATCCTCGGCCTCCTTGACCTCCATCTGGCACAGGGCATTGAGCCGGCGCGCGAAGGCGGCGGTGAAGCGCTCGGGCATGTGCTGGACGATGACAATGCCGGGGCTGGTGGCGGGGAGCGCTTCGAGCACGTCACGCAGCGCCTCGGTGCCACCGGTGGAGGCGCCGATGCAGATCACCGGCTCGGTAGTGGGCATCGCTGCGGCGGCCGAGGCGGCGCGGGCGGCGGAGCGCTGCGGGATCACCGCGTCCGCGGTGAGCTTGGCCTCA
>JBKJMF010000439.1:0-3850 GCA_046596525.1 Devosia sp.
GCCACCTGCTGCTGCGTCTTGCCCAATTGCTTCCGGCGATCACGCAGGCGCTGCCCGAGATCGGGGTCGATCGGGGTCGATTGCTCGACCGGATCGGAACGCTTTTCGAACTTAAGAACTGGCACGGACGCCCTCGCGATTTTAGTGACACTAAAGAAGCGCGCGCCCGAGTCAATCCCGGTGATCGTGTTGTTGGAACCTAGCCCTGGCCAAGCTCCCAATCGATGGTGCGGCGCAACGCCTGCTCTTCGGGAACGATCTCACTGTAGCCGAGTTCGGCTCGAATACGAGCGGAATCCAGCGTCAGTGGGTAGCTGAGATCGCTGGACTCCGCGCGGTCGGCGAGCGCGCCGCCGGCATCGGCGTCGACCAGCACGATTTCGCTGTCGATCCCCATCAGCGTCAGGATGGTGCGGGCCCAATCGGCCTGGGTGCGTACGAACGGCTGCGCCGCATTGTAGATGCGGCCGGCGGCTTCGGGCAGGGTGGCGGCGAGGGACAGCGCCTCGGCCACATCGTCGATATAGGCGTAGAAGTTGAGCCAGGCGGCGCCGCGCCGATCAAGCCAGAACGGTTCGCCATTCTTCGCGCCCTTGATCACCCAGGCGAAGCGGTGCTGCTTGTCGTCGGGCCCGAAGATCATCGGCAGCCGCACCACGGTGGCCTGCGGCGCCCCATGCGCCATGGCGAACTCCTCGATCGGGAGCTTGTCGTAGTCCTCGAACAGGTCATCCTCGACCCCCTTGGGCCGTCGCGAATTGCCGCGATAGGGGTAGCGCAGGGTGCGCAGCGGCGAGTCCTCGGTCGCCGGCTCAGGGCGGATCGCCGGGCTTTCCTTTTTCAACAGCCCGCCATAGTTGGAATAGACGTCGGTGGAACTCACCATCACGTAGCGCGCCCCGGCCTTGGCGGCGGCATCGATCACCGGCTGCGTGTTGCGCAGGCTGATTGTGTAGATGTCGATCAGCGCCGTGACGCCGTTGGCCTGCAGCAGCTTCGCGACCGCCTCGCCGTCCATCCGGTCGGCCGCCTCGAACTTCACCCCGTCAGGCAGCGCCACCGGGCTCTGCCCGCGCGCCACCACCAGCACGTCGTGCCCGCGCTCCTTGAGCCGTTTCGCCGTGGCGGTGCCGAGGAACCCCGTGCCCCCGATGATTGCGATGGTCATGCCGCGACTCCTTTTCGTAAAAGAGCCGGGAGACTGTTCGACGGGGGAGGGGTCGCGCAACCCCGAAAGCTAGTTCCAGGGCCGCCCGTGATGCCGCAGCACGAGGCCGACGGCCCCCATGCAGGCGCCGTTATCGGTGAAGGCGCTGGGCCGCAGGATGGTCTGCGCATGGTCCGGCACGTCGCGGCGCTTGACCAGCGAGAAGCGCTCGAAACTCTCGGCCAGTGGCTGCATCAGCATGTCGCCGGCGGTCACCAGCCGGCCGCTCACCACCACCAGCGCCGGGTTGAACACCGAGCCGATCAGCCCCAGCCCGCGCCCGCCGGCCTCGCCCGCCCGGCGCACCAGCGCGCGGCAGGTTTCGTCGCCGGCCAGCGCGTGCGTCACCACGTCGCTGATCCGCATGCTGCGGCCGAAATGCTTCTCTGCCTCGACCAGCGGCTCGCGGAAACTCGCGTAGACCTCGATGCAACCGCGATTGCCGCAGCGGCAGAGCGGGCCGTCCGGATCGATCACCACATGGCCGAATTCGCCCGCCCCGCCGGCAATGCCGCGCAACACCTTGCCGCCCGAAACGATGGCGCCGCCGACGCCGAGATCGAGCGTGTAGACGATGAAATCCTCAAACCCTTGCGCCGCGCCCCAGGTCATCTCGGCGATGGCCGAGCAGTTGCTCTCGTTGTCGATGAACAGCGGCGCTTCGAACATTGGTCCGAACAGCTGCCTGAGATCGATCCCGGTCCAGTTCGGCAAGCCGCCGCGCAGCACCTGGCCGTTGACCGGATTGACCGGCCCGCCCACCGCGATGCCGACGCCCAGCAGCCCTTCCGGCGATTGCCACTGGTCGGCATAGGCCTTGGCGATCAGGTCTCGCACCAGCCCGGCGGCCTGCTCGGGCGGGTAGTCCGGCTCTAGATAGACCGACTGGTCGGAGAGCACCGTGTGCGATACGTCGGCGACGATCACCTGGATCTCGGCCTGGCCGATGAGGATGCCGATGCAGGTGCCGGCCCGCGGATTGAGCGTCAGCGTGGTTGCTGGGCGCCCGACGCTACCGGCGGATTCGCTGCCCACTTCCACCACCATGTCCGAGCGTCGCAGTTCCGACAGCGCCGTCGAGATGGTGGATTTGGCGAGACCGGTTAGCCGCGCCAGTTGCGCGGCGCTCAGGCTGCCGCGCTCGCTCAGCGTGCGCACGATGCGCCCGGTGGGCGTGCTTAAAGCACTGTCAGTCAGTAGAGATTTGAGCTCGATCTTGTTCACACCCTCCCCTCCCCAAGCGCGTTGACAAGCCGAATAAGTTCACCATAGAACTAATGCGACGGTGCGCAGGAGGATGTGCACCGCCGGGAGAAAAGCGCAAGTAGCCACGGGGCCGGTCATAAGAGCCGGTGTGGGATACGGGCGTTTCAAGGGAGAGAGACAGACATGAAATTCACGACAAAGGTCGCGGTCACCGCGGCCACGATGCTGACTGCTGCGCTGCTTTCGGGCACCGCGATGGCTGCCCCCAAGGTGCTGATGCTGCACCAGTGGGCGTCCGGCAACGACGCCGCCTCCATTGCCAAGCTCGGTGAGATGTTCACCGCCAAGGGCGGCGTCTGGGAGCAGACCGCGATTGCCGGTCACACTGCCAACACCCTCGCCAAGCTCCGCGCTGACGTGGTTGCCGGTAACGCTCCGGCTGCCGTGCAGCTGAAGGGCCCGGAAATCGCCGAGTGGGCTGCCACCGGCGGCACCGCCGACATGGACGAACTCGCGACCGCCGAGGGCTGGGATGCCGTCGTCGCTCCCGAGCTGCTGCCGGTGATGAAGCCGGAAGGCAAGTGGGTCGCCGCGCCCATGAATATCCACCGCATCAACTGGCTGTGGGGCAACAAAGCCGCCATGGAAGGCGTCGGCGTCACCGAGCTTCCCAAGACCTGGGCCGACTTCAACGCTGCCTGTGACAAGGCTATTGCCGGCGGTAAGATCTGCCTTGCGCACCTTTCCGCCGACTGGACCGATGCCACGACGTTCGAAACGATCGTCTACGGAATGGACAAGGATCTCTACACCAAGGCCTTCGTTGAGGCCGACGTCGAGTCGCTGCGCTCGCCGGGCATGATCAAGGCCTTCGACCAGATGCGCCTGATGGTCACCAAGTACATGGATCCGGCGATCGCCGGTCGTGACTACGACACCGCCTCCAACATGATGGTCAACGGCGACGCGCTGTTCTTCATCATGGGCGACTGGGAACTGGGCACCATCAAGTCGGTGGGCAAGGAACCGGGCGTCGACATCCTGTGCGGCCAGTCGCCGACCGACTGGGGCAAGCCGGGCTTCATCCTGAATTCGGACTCGGTCGTGTTCTTCAACCAGAAGGATCCGGACTTCCAGGAAGGCCAGAAGCTTCTCGCCTCGACCATCCTGAGCCCTGAGTTCCAGACCATCTTCAACATCTCGAAGGGCTCGATCCCGGCTCGTCTGGACGTCGACCTGTCGCAGGGCTTCAATGTCTGCCAGCAGGACAGCCAGGCCGCCCTCAAGGCTTCGATCACCGACGGCACCCTGGTTCGCTCCATGGCGCACAACATGACCGTGCTCCAGAAGTATCGCGGCGCGATGATGGATCTCATCACCGAGTTCGTGAACACGCCTGAGATGACCTCGGAAGAAGCGGCCAACCTGATGGCCGAC
>JBKJMF010000456.1:0-2530 GCA_046596525.1 Devosia sp.
GCTCAACGACTCCAAGCTGCTGACCGCAGCCGAGCGGGAAGAGCTCTACAAGGAGATCATGGCCAAGGCGGTCGTCTCGATCACGGTGATGCCGCCCTCGGTGATTGCGCGGATGAACATCCTCCAGGCCTCGCTCTGGGGCATGCGGCAGGCGGTGCTCGGACTGCAGATCAAGGCCGATCACGTGCTGGTCGATGGCAATATGGTGCCCAAGGATCTGCCCTGCGCCGGCCAGGCGATTGTCGGCGGTGACGGCAAATCGGTGTCGATCGCGGCGGCCTCGATCATTGCCAAGGTGACTCGCGACCGGATGTGCCTGATCATGGATTGCGAAGAGCCGCATTTCGGCTTTTCGAGCCACAAGGGCTACGCCGCGCCGCAGCATCTCGAAGCGCTCACCGCGCATGGCCCGGGCCGCCACCACCGCATGGATTTCGCCCCCTGCATCCAGGCGCTGCGGATGAAGTCGGTCGCCGCCTGAGGCGCCGACTGCGTATTCACGCTTTAACCTCTCGCTAACCGCGACGCTTAAATCCCCTTTAACCCTAACGCCTTACAACCGATCCCGTTAGTACTGCGTCAGGGTTCGAGTTATGTTGCGTACCGCGCGTATGGCGGCTTCTGCCAATGCGGAGGGGAGCCTGCTCCCCATCGACACCATCCTTGTGGGCGATTGCATCAAGCACATGAATGCCTTGCCGGCCGGCTCGGTTGATCTCGTATTCGCAGACCCGCCTTACAACCTGCAACTGGACCAGGGGCTTACCCGCCCGGACCAGTCGCGCGTCGATGGCGTCGATGACGCCTGGGACAAGTTCGACAGCTTTGCCCACTACGACATCTTCACCCGCGCCTGGCTGAAAGCGGCGCGGCGCATCCTGAAGCCGGATGGCGCCATCTGGGTGATTGGCTCGTACCACAACATCTTCCGCGTCGGCGCGGCGCTGCAGGATCTCGACTACTGGCTCCTCAACGACGTGATCTGGCGCAAGGCCAACCCGATGCCGAACTTCCGCGGCACCCGGTTCACCAACGCGCATGAGACGTTGATCTGGGCCGCCAAGGATCGCGAAAGCCGCGTCACCTTCAATTACGAGCAGATGAAGCAGGCCAATGACGATGTGCAGATGCGCTCGGACTGGCTGTTCCCGATCTGCACCGGCGCCGAGCGCCTGAAGGACGAGGACGACGACAAGCTGCATCCTACGCAGAAGCCGGAAGCCCTGCTCTATCGCGTCATCAGCTCGACGACCAAGCCGGGCGACGTGGTGCTCGATCCGTTCTTCGGCACCGGCACAACCGGTGCGGTGGCGAAGAAACTCGGCCGCCACTTCATCGGCATCGAGCGCGAAGACACCTACATTGCCGGCGCTTTGAAGCGCATCGCGTCGATCCGCCCGCTGAATGCCGCCACCATCGAAACCGCCGTCCCCAAGCGCTCCGCTCCGCGCGTCGCCTTTGGGTCACTGGTCGAAATGGGCCTCATCGAACCCGGTACCGAGCTTTACGACGATCGCCAGCGGTGGAGCGCGCTGGTGCGAGCCGATGGCTCGCTGGTCTCCGGCGGCCACATGGGTTCGATCCACCGTGTCGGCGCGCTGGTGCAAGGCGCCGAAGCCTGCAACGGCTGGACCTTCTGGCACGCCCGGCAGGGCAGCCGCCTCGCCCCCATCGATGATCTCCGCACCCAGGTGCGCGCCCAGATGGAACGACTTTCGGCCTGAATCTGACCTCCAATTCAACTCAGGCTGCGCTCGCCGCCGGCACCCACTCAGGTGCCGGCGGCTTTCATTTCGTGGTCCATTCCAGCCCGGCGGCCGCCAGCACCTTGCGGAATACGCTCGGCAGCGCTTCGGCATCGAGCTCCCGTGGATCGGCCCACCAGCCGGCCTTCAGCTGCTTGGGCTCCGGCACCACGGCGGACCACACATCCAGCTCCAGCCGGAAATGCGTGAACACGTGGATGACCTGCCCGTGATAGCGCCAGTCCGAGGCCACCGGATGCAACACCGCCCGCTTTTCCGAGGTCCAATCCGACACCGGCGTCTCGGTCATCTGCGCCAGTAGACCTTTCTCGGCCCGCGTCTGCAGATACACGTCGCCATCGGCGTCGCGCATCACGAACGCATGGCCATAGCGGGTCGGGCGGTCGGCCTTCTCGGGTTTCACCGGATAAAGCAGCGGGTCGAGCTTGGCGCCGCGGCAGCCGAGCTCAAGCGGGCAGAGCATGCAGGTGGCGTTGCGCGGCGCGCAGATGGTCGCGCCGAGGTCCATCAGCGCCTGCGCGAAGTCACCGGCCCGCGAGGGCACCACGGCCTGCACCGTGCCACGCACCAGATCCTTGGCGTCGCGGACCGGCACCTCCAGCGCCAGGTAACGCGCCACCACACGGTCGACATTGCCGTCCACCACGGCGACGCGCTCGTCGCCCGTGATCGCGGCGATCGCCGCCGCGGTGTAGGGCCCGATCCCCGGCAGCGTCAGCAACTCCGCCGAGGTCGTCGGAAACCGGCCGCCGAACCGCTCCACC
>JBKJMF010000527.1:0-9173 GCA_046596525.1 Devosia sp.
GGCAAATCGCTCCAGTGGAGCGATTTGAGCAGCGAGCGGGCCGAGCCTTGCGAAGCGCCGGGTTGCCGTTGCGACCTCTACCCTTTGATTAGTAATGCAGATTGCCACCGGCAGTTGCGCGCGATAGTCTTTCCTGGTCCGTAAGGTGGGGGCGCCTGGCAGGATCGAATGCCCAGTTTGGCGAGACGGGGGGAAATCAATGACACAGAAGACTGTGACGCGTGCGGACCTGGCGGAAGCCGTCTACGAATCCGTCGGCCTGTCGCGTACCGAATCAGCCGAACTGGTCGAGCGGGTGCTCGATATGATCGGCGAGGCCTTGGTGAAGGGCGAGAACGTCAAGCTCTCGTCCTTCGGATCATTCCAGGTCCGGTCCAAGAACGAGCGGATCGGCCGCAATCCCAAGACCGGCGAGGAAGTGCCGATCCTGCCGCGACAGGTTCTGGTGTTCAAACCCAGCAACGTGTTGAAATCCAAGATCAACAAATCTATGGTCCGGGCTGGAAAATAAGACTCTTTCCGGAACGGGTGAGTCCTTTTGGACAAGTCTCCAGACGCGTTTAGAACCATCTCCGAGGCGGCCGACGAGCTCGACCTGCCGCAGCACGTGCTGCGGTTCTGGGAGACCCGATTTTCCACCATCAAGCCGCTGAAACGCGGCGGCGGCCGACGCTATTACCGGCCCGAGGACGTGCTGCTGCTCAAGGGCATCCGGCACCTGCTCTACGACCAGGGCTTCACCATCAAGGGTGTGCAGCGCATCCTGAAGGATCAGGGCATCCGCTACGTCATCGGCATCGGCGAGGGCCGCCCGGTCGAGGCACTGGAGCGCCAGCCGGCCGATGTCGAACCCGACGACGATTTCACCTCGGAGTCGGCGGTGATCCCGGAAGACGACATGACGGAGGCTCCACCGGCTCCGTCGCGCCTGAAGCTGCCGAGCTTCAAGCCGAGGCCGGCGGGCCTTACCGCCGCCGACCGCGACAAGCTCTCGGATGTGCTGCGCGAACTGCTCGACTGCAAGCGCCTGCTGGAGCGGGCCCGCGAGGGCTAAGCGTTCGAGCCCGCAGACTCTTACCTTCTCCCGCAAGGGAGTAGGCAAGGCGGCTGTTGCGCTGCTACTGCCGCTTCGGGATCTGCACGTCCTTGAGCATGATCGTGAAGATCATGGCCAGCACGTAGAGCGCGGCGACGAACAGGAACATCACGTCGAACCCGGCGCTGTAGTGGCTGAGGACGACATCACGGGTCGCCTCGGGCAGTCCCGCGGCGATATGCGGGCTGAGGCCCGTGAGGCCGTCGGGGAGCTGCGCCGCGACTTCGGCGGGGAGGCCGGCGTTCTGCTGGGTGAGCGCGAAAGTCATCACCGCGCCGTTGAGCGCCAGCCCGAGCGAGGCACCGACGGTGCGGGCCTGGGTGATGAGCCCGGTGGCCGCGCCGATGTCGGAGAGCGGGGCTGCGGCCTGGATGGCGACCATCAGCACCTGGAACTGCAGGCCCATCGAGATACCGAACACCGCCATCATCAGCGCCAGAATCCAGAGCGGAGTGTGGGCGTCGATGAAGGTGAAGGCGACCATCAGTGCAGCGCCCGCGGCCATCGCCGCCACCGGCATCCACTTGTAACGCCCGGTT
Organism: Devosia sp.; assembly: GCA_046596525.1. Taxonomy (GTDB): domain Bacteria; phylum Pseudomonadota; class Alphaproteobacteria; order Rhizobiales; family Devosiaceae; genus Devosia_A. The sequence continues at coordinate 1,636 of JBKJMF010000527.1, forward strand.
GAGGCGATCACGCGACCGGCGACCATCGAGATCACCATCGAGGTGGCCGACGCCGGCAGGAACAGGAAGCCGACCTCGGCCGGCCCGAGGCCGGTGAGTGTCTGGAAGTAGAGCGCGAAGTAGAAGAACATCCCCAGCGTCACCGAGCCCGCGATCAGCGAGACGATGGTGACGATGCTGATGGTGTGGTTGCCGAACAGGCGGAGCGGCACGATTGGCTCCTCGGCGCGGCGTTCGGTGACCACGAACCAGATGGCGGCGCCGACACCGATCACCGGCAGGACGAAGGTCAGGAGGTCCGGGCCCGTGGGGTCGAGCACGTGATCGCCCCAGTAGACGATGGCGGTGGTTGCGAGCGCGAGCAGCACGCCGCCGAGGTAATCGACCTTGTGCTTTTTCTCGGTGAACTTCGACTTCATGGCGAGCCCGATCACCGCCAGCACCACGAGGCCGACCGGCAGGTTGACGAGGAACACCCAGCGCCAGCCGAAGATATCGGTGATGTAACCCCCGGCCACCGGCCCGAGGATCGAGCTCAGCGCGAACACCGCGGACGAGTAGCCCTGATACTTGGCGCGGTCGCGCGGCCCGAACAGCTCGCCGATCATGGCGAAGGCCGAGACCATCAGCCCGCCGCCGCCGATGCCCTGCAGGATGCGGGCGGCGATCAGCGATTCCATCGACCAGGCCATGCCGCAAACGGCCGAGCCGATGAGGAAGAGGACGATCGCGGTCATCACCACGTTCTTGCGGCCGTACATATCGCCGAGCTTGCCGTAGAACGGCGACACCGCGGCGGTGGAGAGCAGGTAGGCCGAGCCTACCCAGCCGAAGAGGTGCAGGTTGCCGAGCTCACCGGCAATGGTGGGCAGCGCAGTGACGACGATCTGCATGTCGAGGGTGGCCATGAACATGGCGATCAGCGCGCCGAAATAGACGAGCAGCGTCGTGCGGTCGGGGCGCACTGGCGCCTCGGCGACCGGCGCGGCGCCGGAAATGGGGGTGGTATCAGCGCTCATAGTGGAAATCTCCGAAGTGGGAGCGCTTATGTGCCCGCTTCACATATGTGTCAACAGCAATTATATGATGATAGCATGTAATTGACCTGAGCATATGAATCTGCTAGGCGCGGTGGCATGAGAGACAAAGATGACATGCCGTTGCCGGCGCTAGCCTGCACCACGATCGGCGACCAGGAACTGGTGGCGCTGGCGCGGAGCCGTGGGCTCAGCGAGGAGGCCGCCAAGGCGGTCGCTGCGATCGATGGAGTGATGGCCCGGATCCGCCGCAACATCATGCGGCGCGAGTTCGGTCGGATCGTGCTGGCACAGATAGCGCCGGACCTCGAAGTCGCCCACATGGACGTCATCAGCGCGATCGGCCATCGCGTCGAGGGCGACCCTGAAGAGGTGACGGTTGGACTGATCGCCGAGCGGCTCGGCATCGATCCGTCGCGCGCCAGCCGGGTTTCCGCCGAGGTCGTTGACCGCGGGCTGGCTCGTCGCGTGGCCTCGCAGCAGGATGCCCGCCGCATTTGCCTCGAGTTGACGCCGAAAGGCCGGCGCTTCGTCGATGCGATCCGCCAGAGCAAGATGGGGCTGTTCGCCAGCGCGCTCGGGCAGTGGCAGGAATCGGAACTGATCGTGTTCGCCAACCTGCTCGACCGCTTCAGCAGTTGGGCGACTGATCCCAAGGGTCTTGCGGAGACGGCGGCAGAGGTAAGGGCGTTACTGGAAGAGCCCGAGGCCCAGCCCAAGCCGAAACGGCAGCCCGCCAAGGTCACCTGATGTCGAAGACGACCGCCGCGACGCTGGCGCTCACCAAGGCCGGCATCGGCTTCACGCACTTTCCTTACGACTACGATCCCGACGCGCCGCGCATTGGGCTGCAGGCGGCCGAAGCGCTGGGCAAGGCGCCCGAGCAGGTGTTCAAAACGCTGATGGCCGAAGTCGACGGCAAGCCGGTCTGCGTCGTCGTGCCATCCGATTGCGAGGTGAGCATGAAGAAGCTTGCCGCGGCGTTCGCCGGCAAGTCGGCAAACATGATGAAGCCGGCGGACGCGGAGCGTCTCACCGGCTTCAAGGTCGGCGGCATCAGCCCGTTCGGTCAGCGCAGGAATGTGCCGACCGCCATGGATGAAACCGCCGAACTGTTCGACGAGGTGCTGATCAACGGCGGTCAGCGCGGCCTTCTGATCGGGCTGAGCCCGGCAGACGCGGCGCGCGCGACTGAGGCGCTGGTCGTGGACCTGGTGGCCTAAAACACCGCCAGGTATTTCAGCAGCGAGATGATGCCGATGATGATCACCACGATCTGGATGATCTGCTTGACGCGGGCATCGACCGGCAGGCGCTGGACCAGCCAGAGGATCAGCACGACGACCAGGAAGGTGATGAGGATTCCGATAAGGACGGACATCTGTAATCTCCGTGACGCCGCGGAAATGCAGGCCTCTTACAACGCGCCAGAACGGAATTCGTGACAGGCTCCAAGAAGAATTCGTGTCACATCGAATGTTAAGCCATCCGGCCGGCGCGGCGGAACCGCCGTGGCGGTTCGGCAGTTGCTGGTCGATGAGCATCCCAACCGACCTGATCGCACCGCCGGGCCTGCATTTCGGCCCGCTCGGCGGCAACTGGGTCCACCTCTGCATCGACATGCAGCGCATGTTCGCCGAACAGACGGACTGGCACGCGCCATGGATGGACAAGGTGCTGCCGGAGGTGGTCCGGCTGGTCGAGATGGCGCCGGAGCGCACCATTTTCACCCGCTTCATTCCCGCCAGATCGGCCGATGACGTCGGCGGCACCTGGCGGCGCTACTACCAGCGCTGGGCCTTGATGACGCGTGAGCGGCTCGACCCCGACCTGATCGACCTGATGCCCGAACTCGCCCGCTTCACGCCGCCGGCCCGGGTGCTCGACAAGCCGATCTACAGCCCGTGGCTGGGCAGCCGCCTCCACGTCGAACTGCTCGCCGCGGGCGTCGACACCGTGGTGATCTCAGGCGCGGAGACTGAGGTGTGCGTGATGGCGGCCGTCATCGGCGCCATCGACCTGGGCTACCGGGTGGTGATCGCGACGGACGCGATCTGTTCCTCCGCCGATTCCACCCACGACGCGATGCACCACATCTACGACAGCCGCTTCGGCATGCAGGTGGAAACGGCGGAGGTGGCGGAGATCGTAGAGGCCGCTCGCGTCCACCTTGCGTGAGCGATCAGAATAGGCTACCCCCCTATACTATGTCGCACACAACCAAGCATAAGTCGAAGCTATTGGCCCGGGTTCGTCGCCTGAAGGGACAGATGGAGGCCATCGAAAGGGCGCTTGAGGCGGAGGCGCCCTGTGGCGAGGTCCTGAACCAGATCGCTTCGGTGCGCGGCGCAGTCTCCGGGCTGATGGCCGAAGTGATCGAGGATCATGTTCGCGAGCACATCTCCGATCCCGATCACGACGATGACGCCGAACGCGGGCAGAACGCTGCCGAGCTGATAGAAATCGTCAGAAAGTACCTCAAATGATGGATGCTCCGACCCGGCTCGCCAGCCCGCACGACCATGTTTTCCTGGGCGACGACCACCTGCGCAACGAGCGCCGGACCTGGCTGGTCATCGCGCTGACCGCCACGATGATGGTGGCGGAGATCACGGCCGGAAACATGTTTGGCTCGATGGCGCTGGTGGCAGATGGCTGGCACATGTCCACCCACGCGGCCGCCATGCTGATCGCGGCTCTTGCCTATCTTTACGCTCGTCGCAACGCGAAGAATCCGCGTTTTTCGTTTGGCACCGGGAAACTTGGCGATCTTGCGGGGTTCGCGAGCGCCGTGGTGCTGGCGCTGGTCGCGCTCCTCATCGGCTGGGAAAGCGTGCAGCGCCTCTATCAGCCGGCGACCATCAATTTCCCGCTAGCCATCACCGTGGCGGTCATTGGCCTAGCGGTGAATCTGCTCTCCGCGTTGCTGCTGCGCGACGACCACCATCATCATGATCAACACCACGGTCATGACCACCACCATCACCACCACGGCGCCGAGGGCGGGCGCGACAACAACCTTCGCGCCGCCTATCTCCACGTGCTTGCCGATGCGTTGACTTCGGTGCTGGCCATCGCGGCGCTGACGCTGGGCAGCCTCTATGGCTGGTTGTGGCTCGATCCAGCCATGGGCATCGTCGGCGGCCTCGTGATCGCGCGCTGGTCGTGGGGCCTGATCCGCGAGGCCGGTGGCGTGCTGCTGGACTATGTGCCGGCCGACGAAGGCCTGCCGGATGAAATCCGCGCGGCGATCGAGGGCGAGAACGACACTATCACCGATCTGCACGTCTGGCGGCTGGGGCCCGGCCATCACGGCGCCATCGTGGCGATTCGGTCCCGTTCGCCCCGGGCGCTCGACGCCTATCGCGCCAAGCTCGCCCACATTCACGACCTCTCGCATGTCACCATCGAAGTCGAAGCGGTGACCGGATGAGTTTCGGTTTCATTCGCCCTGCCGCGAAAATGCCGCTTGCCTCGATACGCTCGTTTGGGTAGGGCATCCGCAGTCGGGGTGTAGCGCAGCCTGGTAGCGCATTTGTCTGGGGGACAAAGGGTCGCAGGTTCAAATCCTGTCACTCCGACCATTTCTCCTAAAGCCTTGAAGGATAGCGGATTGGATATTGCCCCCAGCGATCCGCTCCCCGAGGAAGTGTCGCTTGTCGCCGGCAGCCTCGGGCGCTGGCCCGTCGCCGAAGGCGGCGCGCCGGTTCTGATCAATCTCAGCGAGAATCACACTTTCCGCATCGACGGCCCCAACGGTCCGCGGCATGTGCTGCGGCTGCATCGGCCGCGCTATCAGTCGCGCACGGCGATCGGTAGCGAGTTGGCCTGGCTCGAAGCGATCACCGATGACACGGAGATCCCGGTGCCGCGGCCGATCCCCGGTGCCGATGGCGAAATCGTGCAGGAAGTGGCGCCGGATCGTTTCGCCGCCCTGTTTGCGTTCGAGAACGGCACGGAGCCGCAGCCGGATGCTGACCTCGTGCCGTTGTTTGCGACACTCGGGCGCTATGCGGCGACGCTGCACAACCACATCGCCATCTGGCAGCAGCCGGAGAAATTCGTGCGCCCGATCTGGGACGCGGTGGGCATTCTCGAGTCGTCGGGGCTGTGGGGCGACTGGCGCAAGGCACCGGATGTCGAGGGCGAGGTGCTGGCCGACCTCACGGCGCTCGATGGGGCGTTGCGGGCGGACCTCCGTGCTTATGGCACCGATCTCGACCGGTTCGGGTTGATTCATGCCGATATGCGACTTGGCAACCTCCTGGTCGATGGCGAGCAGACGGTGCTGCTCGATTTCGACGATTCCGGCTTCGGCTGGTTCCTCTATGATCTGGCGGCAAGCCTGTCCTTCATCGAGACCTCGCCGCAGGTGCCGGCGCTGATCCGCTCGTGGCTCGGCGCCTACATGGAGATCCGGCCGCTGAAGCCGGAGGATCTGCGGATGATCGACACGCTGATCCTGCTGCGGCGCATGGCGCTGCTGGCCTGGATCGGCTCGCATGCGGAAACCGATCTGGCCATGGCCCACGCCGAGCGGTTTGCGCTGGACACCGCGACAATGGCACGAAAGTATCTCGCCCGCTGACGGCCGGGGGAGGGCGCCATGCGCATCCTCGCGGTTGCCGATCTACACTACAGCCTGCCGCAGTTCGACTGGCTCGTTTCGGTCGCGGCGCGCTATGACTTGGTGATCGTCGCGGGAGATTTGCTCGACAGCAATTCCTTCGTCACCACCAGCGCGCAAATGGTGGTGGTGTTGAAGTATCTCGAGCGGCTGCGGGGGCTGGCGCCGCTGGTTGTGTGCTCGGGCAACCATGACCTGAATCATGCCTACTCAACCGGCGAACGCTATGCGCGCTGGGTACCCTATGCCCGTGGGCCCGGGGCGCATGCCGACAACGAGACCTTCCGCATCGGCGAGGACAGCATCACCATCTGCCCCTGGTGGGACGGCGAGATCGCCAAGAAGGCCATCGGCAAGCAGCTGGCGGAGGCCGCGGCGACGCGCGGCACGAACTGGTTCTGGGTCTATCATGCGCCGCCCGCTGAGGCGGCGGTGAGCTGGTCGGGCTCGCGTCACTATGGCGATGTCGAGCTGGCCGGCTGGATCGCGCAGTATCAGCCGCAGCTGGTGTTCTCGGGCCATGTGCACGAGGCGCCTTTTGCGCGCGGCGGCTCATGGGCCTCGCGGGTCGGTGAGACCTGGGTGTTCAACCCCGGCAAGCAGGTGGGCGACGTGCCGACGCATATCTGCGTCGATACCGAGCTGAAGCAGGCGGCGTGGTTCTCGTTCGAGGGTGCCGGAACGCTCGACTGGGGCAACGGCGGGGTGCCTGAGGAGATGATGGAGTGGCCCGCCTGGCTGCCGCGGGCGCCCCTCGCGGCCTAGAGCCGGGGGTCGGGCTTGCCGTCGCTGGTGGCGGGACCGGCCTGTTGCGCGGGGAGTTGCTGGTTGACCAGCGCCTCGAGTACTTCGTCGACCATGCCGAGGTGATCGCTGCGATCGCTGAACTGGTGCTTCAGGTCGGCGAGATACGTGGTGGCGTCGATCAGCCGGCTCGCGAGGATGCGGGCGACGTGGAAGACGATCTCCGGCCGCATTTGCAGGAAGCTCTCGGCATCCTCGATGCGGTGCACGGTGACCGGCTCGATGGCACGGACGGTGGCGCTATGCGGGCGGCCCAGCAGCGCCGAGATTTCGCCGAACACCGCGCCGGGTTCATCGACTAAGGAGACGCGGACATCGCCGCGCAGCACTTCGACGGCGCCCTCGACGAGAATGTAGAGCACTCCGCTGCTCGGGCCTTCTGTGATCAGGATATCGCCGGTGTCGTAGCGGACCTTGGCGAGGTCGTTGGTATAGGCGAGCACCGCCTGCATCGAGGTGTTCCGCGGTTCCATGCTCTGCCCTCGCGATCGCAATCGGGGGATCATGCCCTCAGGCGGGCGGCGGTTCCAAGCCAAATCGCTTGTCGCGCACCTGATATGCAGCCGTCACCCCCCAGATCAGGCCGGCAACGAGGAAGAAATGCCGCCAGTGGTCGAGATCGATGATCGCCGCTTCCCCGGCGAGCGGCACGAACACGGCAACCAAAGGGATCAGTAGCAGACGGTTGGGACCGGGACGGGCGAGGGTGGTGACGCCGCGCCACAGGGTGATGCCGACGAACAGGATGAAAACGAAGCCGCCGCCCCAGCCATAGGCGTGCAGCACGTTGACATAGGTGTTGTGCGGCTCTTCCTTGACGCGGAGGTTGCGGAATTCGAGCGGGCCGAGGCCGAGCGGGTGCTGGAGCGCCAGGTCGAAGGCGTAGCCCTGCCGGCCGAAGCGGCCGCTCTCGCCGGTGTCGTAGTTCTGCGACTGGGTGCGGAGTTCGATGAACGAGCGGAACTGCGGGATCGACAGGATGCCGGCGGCGGCAACGACCAGCAGCAGCAGGCCGAGCAGCGCCACCATCAGCATCCGCACCTTCTGGCAGGCATGCGCCTCGAGCGCGA
>JBKJMF010000163.1:0-6241 GCA_046596525.1 Devosia sp.
CGCCCAGGCGGTACCGACCAAGCTCGGCATCAAGGCCGGCTCGACCATCACCGTCGAGAACGCCATCAAGGCGATCGTCACCATCTCTGCCAACGACATCGCCCGCGTTATCGCCGAGAACATCTCCGGCTCCGAGAGCGCGTTCGCCAAGCGCATGACCTCGACCGCGAAGGCCCTCGGCATGGCCAACACCACTTACCGCAACGCCTCGGGCCTGCCGGACAAGGGCCAGGTGACCACCGTGCGCGACCAGGCCACCCTCGGCATCGCCGTCTACCAGCACTTCCCGAACTACTACGAGTTTTTCCAGACCAAGAGCTTCTCGTACGGCAAGCGCACCTACGGCAACCACAACCGCCTGCTCGGCAGCAATGGCGTCGACGGCATCAAGACCGGCTACACCAATGCCTCCGGCTTTAACCTTCTGACCGCGGCCCGTGCCGACGGCCACCACATCGTGGTCGCCGGCTTCGGTTTCGATTCCAGCGGCGCCCGCGACAGCAAGGTGCGCGAACTGGTCAAGAAGTACCTGCCCAAGAGCCGCAGCGGCGGCTATCTCGACGTCGCGATGATTCCGCAGCCGGGCCGCAAGGGCGCAACCGTAATGGTCGCCTCTGCTGACCCCGTGCCGGTGATGCCCGCGCCCTACCCGTCCTTCCGCCTCGGCGGCGGCACCGTGACCGTCACGGCCAAGTTGCAGCCGGTTGAGGCCGCGCAGCAGCCCGATCAGATCATCGTCGCCTCAATCGACGAAGCTGCGCCGCAGCCGGCCGCCCGCCCGGCCGACCTCGGCTTCGACGAAGCGGTGCAGGCTGCAAACACCCTCGCCACCCGGCCGACCATTGCCAGCGTCATGCCGCAGGAGCGTCCGCTCGATGTGATCGGCGCCTGGCTCAGCGACACCTTCTCGCTCGGCGCTGCCCCGGCCCCGCTCGGCCAGACCGCGCCGTCGGCCCCGCTGCTGCCGCCGGTCGGCATCGGCGAAGAAGGTCAGCCGATCGACCTGATGACCTCGGGTGGCATCGGCGATACCGCTCCGGACATCATCGAAGACCAGACCGCACCGGCACCGCTGCAGGTCGCAGCCGTGGCCGAAGAGGTGCCGCAGGCCGTCAGCGGTGGCTGGATCGTGCAGATCGGCGCTGCGCCCACCGAAGGTGGCGCCAACTCGCTGATCAGCGATGCCTCTACCAAGGTCGGCGACCTCAGCGGATTCCGTCCTTACGTCGAACGGTTCGAAAAGAACGGGCAAGTATTCTTCCGCGCCCGCTTCGGCGGTTTCGGTGGCCGTGAAGACGCGGCCGGTGTGTGCAACGAGCTGAAGAAAGCCAAGATGAGCTGCCTCGCGATGCAGTCCTAAACGCGAAAAGCAGCCGCCCCAGGGAAGCGAATTTGTGGCCTGTGTTGGAGTAGCCCAAATGAGCGATACGTCTAGCCTATCCGAACTCGCCCGATTTGTAGGGCAGTCGGCCCTCGCGTCCGAAGATGCCGTTGTCCGCAGGCAGGCGGTCAATGCCATGGTGTCGCGTTTCAATCCGGGCCTCAAACGCCGCGGAGTCGGGGATCTGCTCGGCGTGGTGATGGCGCTCAGCGCCCGCACCCGGCGCATGCTGATGCCGCACGTCGAGATCGAACTCGACGTGTTCGACCCAGACGGCCTGCGCGCCGTCCGCGTCACTCTGCCCCGTCGTCACTGATCCTTGCCTGAGCCCTACTCGCCGGCCATGTGCTCGAAGGTGACCGGCTCGCCCGCCGTGGCGGCGAGTGTCTTCTCACCTTCGATCCGCGCCTTGGCACGCTCGCTCACCGGCAGCCTCAACGCCTCGACCAGCGCCCGGTATTCCTGCCGGGCACTGAGATGCGACATCGAGGGCAGCCCGCCGAGCATCTCTTCGTCCAGCGGATCGAACACCGTCATGCCGGTGGGAAACAGCGAACGAAAGATCACGCGCTCGGCTATGCCCTCTGCCACACGGCAACCGAGCCTTACTGCAATCTTCTCTATGGCGCTTTGCACGATCTTGGTGCTTCGCGACGGCAGCATCGAGATGCGGTTGCGCACGATCACCCAGTCGATGGTCCGCCCATCGATCGACAACCGCTCGGTCCGCGCCCGCTGCACCAGCCGCGCATAGTGGCTCATCTCCCGCGGATCGCCGGTCACCGGATCCACATGCGCCATCACGTCGAGGTCGATGATCGAGTCGTTGAGCGGGGTGATCAGCGTATCGGCCAGCGAGTGCGCCAGCCGGGTCAAATGGGTGTCGAACCCCGGCGTATCGACAATGAGAAAATCCGCCTCACCCTCGACCTCGATGATCGCCTGCCGGAACAGGTCGAACTCGACTCGCTGGTTCTCCTTGACCGAATCCGACTTCGACAGCGGCAGGTGATAATGCGTCGCGTGCGGCACTTTCAGGTCATGCGCCTGCGCCCAGTTGCGGCGGTTACGGACGTACTGGGTGAGGGTCTGCTGGCGGCTGTCGACGTCGATCGAAGCGACACGAAAGCCTTGATACATCAGGAAAACGGCGAGGTGGAAGGCAGTGGTCGACTTGCCGGAGCCGCCCTTCTCATTGCCCACGACAATGACATGCGTCCCTGTCCTGCCCATCAGTCTCCCCTGCCGCTCCAGTCCCGAAGCGACGCATTTTCGGGATTCGGTATCTTGTTTGCCCGTCCGAACTATTGATGCGATCACCGGCCCGTTCAAGGGGTGTTTCAGCATCTCACGATGACGAGTGTGTAACGTCACCCTAAAGCCGCGCTTCGAGCGCCGCGCGGTCGGCGAGGAACATCACCTGCCCGCGCCGGTTGCTCTCGTAGACGAAGTCGCGCAGCGACGGGCTCTCGGCGGTGAAGCGCGAAATGTCGCCCAGTACCGCAACGCGGAAGCCATACTGCTGGAACTTCTGCAGCACCGCGCCGGCCGGTCCGCTGCTCAGCCAGAAGAAATCGTCCACCAGCCGCTCAACCGGAATCGCGATGAGATCGACGCCCAGCCCATAGGTCGAGCCGATCACGTCGTTCACTTCGGCCTCGGCGGCGATCGCCGGGCCATCGTAAAAGCCGACGCTCACTCCCTCGATCTCATTCACGTCCATCAGATCAACCCCAGCCGAGCCAGTTCCTCGGCAATCTCCATCGAGCCCTCCTCCTCGAACCCGCCCCCGCCGACATCGGCCGGTGCGTCCTTGGGATCGAGGTAGCGCCAGCCCTGGAACGGCGACTTCGGCCGTGGGATGGTGCGGACCAGGTCCGGTGCCATGATGATGTCGCAGCACTTCAGCCCCTGCTCGTTCACCGCCTCGGCGAGGCGCAGGATCGGCTGGCGGCAGCGGACGACGCCGGAGATCACCCAGTAGATCGAGCCCTGTCCCTCCATCTCGTCCTTGCGCTTGGGCATGGTGCGGGTGCGGTGGACGTGCACGTCCTCGCCATAGTCGGCGCCCCACCAGTGTGCCCGCTCACTGCGATAGGACTCCAGCTCCTCCAGCGTCGCAACGCCGACGCAGAGCTTGATCATGTGCATCATGCGTTGCCGGCCGAGTCCCGCTTGGCGAGGATGATGTCGATCTCGTCGAACTCGACCACCCACGGCTCCTTCACTGCCTCGGCGAACCATTCCTGGAACGCCGGCAGCGCATAGATCGCCTCGACATATTCCTGCGCTAGGTCGCTGACCGGCAGCTCATAGGTCCGGATGCGCGTCGCCACTGGTGCGAACATCGCGTCCGCGGCATTGAACGAGCCAAACAGATACGGCCCGCCAGACTTCGACAGCAGGTCGCCCCAGATGCGCTCGATGCGCTTCAGATCGTCAGCGACCACGTCGAAATCGACCTTGCCCGGATGCGACGACCGCAGGTTCATCGGCGCGGCGTCGCGCAGCGCGTTGAAGCCGCCATGCATCTCGGCAGCCGCCGAACGGGCATAGGCCCGCTCCACGCGGTTGGACGGCCAGATCCCCTTCGCCGGATACTTGTCGTGCAGGTACTCGATGATGGCCGTGGTCTCGGGGAGAACCACGTCGCCATCGACCAGCACTGGCACTTTCCCGCTCGGCGACTTCTTGCGGAGGTTCTCCTTCCAGCCCTCCCCGTTGAGGAGCACCAGTTCCTCGTCGAACGGGATGCCGAAATGGCGGAGCACCAGCCAGGGGCGCAGCGACCAGCTCGAATAATTGCGGTTGGCGAAGATCAGTTTCATGGATGGGCCTCAATGCGGAAGGGCGCCGAGTGGCCTCGGCGCCCTTCCAAAATTCTGTACTATCGAAGGACCTTCAGGTCCAGTTTGCGCTCCGTCCTAGGCGCCGCCGGCAACGATAGTGAACACGAGTGACATGGCCAGCAAACAGACCAGTGTCCAGGACACGGTCGGTAATGCGGAACGCCACCATTCGGTCTTTGATTGGCCTCGCATCAAAGCTCCTCTTGCCGTTCTCAGGACTGCCGCAACCCACACATGGTGACGGAATTGCGACAGTAATGATTCGTTAACCCGACAGACCCGTGGTTGGGAAGTGGCGGGAAAGCCACAGTGGATAGGTCGTGTATTAAATCGGTGCAGCTGTCAGAACAGCCCGAACCACAACCCGGCAAGCCCAAGAAACGCGAAGAATCCAATGACATCGGTCACCGTGGTGACGAAAACGGACGAGGCGATCGCGGGGTCCACCTTCAGCCGGTTGAGGGCCAATGGAATAAGAATTCCAGCCGTGCCTGCTGCGATCATGTTGATGATCATGGCCAGCCCGATCACCAGCCCCAGACTCACATTGGCGTAGCGTAGCCAGGTGATGAGGCCGATCAGGACCGCGAAGATGCAGCCATTGAGGAAGCCGCCGGTGATTTCTCGCGTGATCAGCCGGCGCACCCGGCCACGGTCGAGGTCGCGCGTCGCCAGCGCGCGCACCGTCACCGTCATGGTCTGCGTGCCGGCATTGCCGCCCATCGAGGCGACCATCGGCATCAGCGCGGCGAGCACCACCATCTGCTCGATCGTGCCGTTGAACAGGCTGATGACGAACGAGGCCAGCATCGCCGTCCCCAGATTCACTACCAGCCATGGCGCACGGCTGCGCACGGTGCTCAGCACGTTGTCCGACAGCTCTTCGTCGCCCACGCCGCCGAGCAGCTTGATGTCCTCGGTGGCTTCTTCGTGGATCACGTCGACGATATCGTCGACGGTCAGCACGCCGACCAGCCGCTTGTTCTCGTCGACCACGCCGACTTCGACCAGATCGTAGCGCTCGAAGTCGCGGGCCGCCTCTTCCTGATCCTCCGTGGCATCGACGGTGATGACGTCGTCGTTCATCAGGTCCTCGATCCGTACCTGCCGCTTGGCGCGCAGGAACTTGTCGAGCGGCATGGTCCCGAGCACCCGATAGCTCGGGTCGACCACATAGAGCTGGAAGAACTCGTCCGGCAGGTCCTTCTCGGCGCGCAGATAGTCGATGGTCTGCCCCACGCTCCAGAACGGCGGGATGGCGATGAAATCGGTCTGCATCCGCCGGCCGGCGGAGTCTTCGGGGAAGTCGAGGCTGCGCTTGAGGCTCAGCCGCTCGAACGCTGGCAGCTGCGCGAGAATTTCCTCGCGGTCGCCGGCATCCATGTCCTCGAGGATGTAGACCGCATCGTCGTTGTCGAGCGTCGCGACACCACGCGCCACGTCTTCGTTGGGCAACTCGTCGATCAAGTCGGCGCGAACGTTCTCGTCGACCTCGGTCAGCGCCAGGTAGTCGAACTTGTCGCCCAGCATCTGGACCAGCGCCACGCGCTCGTCCTGCTCCAGCGCCTCCAGCACGTCGCCGGCATCGGCGGCGTGCAGCGGCTCCATCATGTCCGCGACGTCGTGTTCTTCGCCCGCTGACAGGTGGGCGCGAAGGCGCTCGATCCAATCCTGATTCAGGTGATCGTCCGGACCGCGTAGCGCGTTCGGATCGGGCCGGGTTTCCCCGATTTCCGCGATGTCGGATTCGTTGGTCATGGAGACCCCGGGAGGCTGGCGCTGCGGGTTCAAGGCTGGTGTAGCCATTCGGTTGCATATGCGCCAGACTTGCAACCCATTCGACCGCTGTTTTTTGCTTGGCCCAGAGGGAGATGGCGATGGCGAGGACCAAGGAAACCGAGATGGAGCGCATGCTGCGCCTGTGCGCCGCACTGCAGCTTCCGGAGGTCACCCAGTCCACCAGCTACGGCGCGCCATCGATCAAGGTCAAAGGCAAGAACTTCGCCTCGGT
>JBKJMF010000170.1:0-2933 GCA_046596525.1 Devosia sp.
TCGCCCGCCACGGCAAGCGCATCGTCGGCATCAAGGACTCGACTGGCGACCGCACCCATACGCTGATGCTGGCCAGCACCTTCCCGAACCTGCGCATCTTCACCGGCGACGACCGCGTGCTGCCCGACCTGCTGGCAGCGGGCGGCGCCGGCATGATCGGCGGTCTGCCCAACGTCAATGCAGCCGAGCTCTGCCGCTTCTTCGCCAACCCCACCGGCACCGAGGCCACCACCCTCCGCGACCGCGCCGCACAGCGCATCGTCGCCGTCGACAACTACGGCGGCATAGTCGCGCTGAAGGCCGTGAAGGCGTGGATCAGCGGCGACGCGGCCTGGACCCGCCCGCTCGAACCGCTGCTGCCACTGCCAGCAGCCGACACCGCCGCACTCATCGAGAGTTTCCGGCAGAGCCAATTCCAATTCCCAGGCGCCCAGGATTGAGTTAACGCTTCACGCGAACGCGAAGGAGGGAAGCGCGTATGTCGACCAAGGTCCTGACGGCCCCAGTACGGCGCACGGTGCGTCGCCAGCGGACCGCGGCCGGCGCCGACGCGCTCAACCGCCAGACCGCCTATCGCCGCTTCCAGCAATTGCTGCTGGCCGGCCAGATCCAGCCCGGCCAGAACCTGTCGCAGCGCGATCTTGTGTCGAAGCTCGGCATCTCGCTCGGCGCGCTCCGCGAGCTACTGCCCCGGCTCGAGGCCGAGAGCCTCCTCGCCGTGCTGCCGCAGCGCGGCATCCAGATCACCACCGTCGATTTGCGGATGATCCGCGAGTCCTACCAGATGCGCCTGGCCTATGAGCGCGAGGCGACCATCTACGCCATCGAGCATGTCAGCGACGAGGCGCTGCAGCAGCAGCGCGCCCTCCACGCCTCGATCCTTGAACGCGCATCCAGCGGCAGCATCAGCGGTGCCCTGCTCGACGAAGCCCAGAAGATCGACTCCGATTTCCACGATTTCCTGATCGGCGCCACCGGCAACGAAGTGCTGATCCAGGCCTATTCGATCAACGCCATCCGCGTGCGCATGATCCAGCTCGATCGCATCCGGCTCAACCCGGTGGTGCTCGCCCCTGCCCTCGCCGACCACTTGGACATCATCGATGCGCTGCTGAAACGCGATCGCGCCAAGGCGGTGCTGGCAATGGAAACCCATATCCACAACGCCCGGCTGCGCGCCGTTACATTCTAATTCTCGCAGCACCTTGATATCGGCACATTTCAGGCCCATATAGCGGCGGTACGTTACAGCCATCGTTGGCTTCTGATCTGCCGGCTTGCCGGTTGTTTGGTTCCCCTGAATTGCGAACGTCTAGGCCGCCGTCGCGTGTTGCGCCGGAGGAACGAGTGCGTTCGCCACAGGCGACCCCTCACAATCGAAAGTTACCGCCATGATCACTGGTACCGTGAAATTCTATAACTCCACCAAGGGCTTCGGCTTCATTTCCCCCGCTGACGGCAGCAAGGACGCTTTCGTCCACGCCACCGCGCTGGAAGCAGCCGGCATCTCGGGCCTCGCAGAAGGCCAGAAGGTCACCTACGACCTCGAGAGCGGTCGCGACGGCAAGATGTCCGCCGCCAACCTGCAGCTCGCCTGATCGACCCGCCGGGCTTGCCGCTAAGGCAGGCCCGGCACACGTCTCCCGGTTTTCGGTCGAGGCGTTTCAACTAGAGGCCCCGCGTCTTCCGATGACGGGCCCACAAGAGAACACATGACAAATCTGAACTACCAGGCTCGCGCCGAGCTTTTTCTCGGTCGCGACTGGCAAACTGCCACGGCCCAGGGCCCTCGGGCTTTCCGGGTCGCGGCACACGCTTTGCGCTTCGCCTTTGAGGAAGTTGCACCCATCAGTCTGCGCGGCGCCCGCCTACGGGTCGGAGACCGCGTCTACGCCGGCAGCGCCCTGGCGCGCCTCTACCAGAGCGGCAATTACCCGCTCGCCCGTAAACACTCCAGCCGCGCCCGCGGCGCATCGACCCGAAAGGACACGACTTGGAAAACTTCAGCTATAACGCTTCCGCCGAGCTCTATCCCAGCCGCCGCTACGCCAAATCGGCCCGGGACCAGTATCGCCGCTTCAAGACGGCCGCCGAGGCCATCCAATACCTCATGGAAGACCGTCCCGGCTCTTGGCTGATCGGCTCGTTCCTTGAGGTCAACGAGCGCCGCTATGATGGCGACGCCATCCGCTCGCTCTACGAAGCCGACGGCTACCCGCTGCCCCGCCAGCAGGCCGTCGCCGCGTAAGCAGCGCAGGCAATTTAGAACCCCGCCAACCTATTGGTTGTGCGGGGTTTTTCATGTCTCCAGCATTGACAGCGGGGCGCCAGACAGGTCCAGCGTGCCGAGCGTTTGCGGGACACCGTTCAGCTCGACGCGGGCGGGCAGGTCGGCAAAGACCAGCATGCACTTGCGATCTCCCCGGACCCTGACCACGTCGCCTGAGCGCTCGATCTCGATGCCGTCGCGATGGAGGGTGGCGCCGTCCGCGAGCCCAGCGATGAGCAGTACGGCGATCTCTGGCGCGTCGATGTCGGACGGCATCGTTGCGCCCAGGCGGATCTCGCGGTGGAAGGCCAGCGGAAGGATTGCGCCTTCACGTAGGAATACCGGGATTTGTTCAAGCGCTGCAGCGACTTGGTGGGTTTGACCGCCTTCGAACCAGCTGTTCTGGAACAGGTGCCACCAGCGACCCTTGGGGAGGTAGACCTCGCGGGAGGTTTCGCCTTCGCGGATGATCGGGGCGACGAGCAGGTCGCGGCCGAACATGTATTGGTCCCAAAGGGGGATAACTCGGCTATCCTGTTGAAAATCAAGCAGCATTGCGCGCATCAGCGGCTGCTTTTCGGCGACGCACCAGGCGGCTTCCTGCCGTAGGTAGGGCATCAGCGACATGCGGAGGTTGGCGTAGAAGCGGTAGCCGGTGAGGGCC
>JBKJMF010000178.1:0-4201 GCA_046596525.1 Devosia sp.
GTGCACTTCGCTGTCGGTGAACTGCTTCACCTTGGCGCGGATCTTGTCGATGTCAGCGCCCTTCTTGCCGATCACGATGCCCGGACGGGCAGTGTGGATCGACACGCGGCACTTGCGATGCGGACGCTCGATGACGATCTTGGAAACAGCGGCCTGCTTGAGGTCTTCGAGCAGCGTCGCACGGATCTTCAGGTCTTCCTGCAGCAGGTTACCGTACTCACCCTTGTTCGCGTACCAACGCGAATCCCAGGTGCGGTTGATGCCGAGGCGCAGACCGATCGGGTTGATCTTCTGACCCATTATGCGGTCTCCTCGACTTGCCGAACCACGATGGTGAGGTTCGAAAATGCATGCTCGAGCCGAGCAGCGTGACCACGGCCACGGGCCATGAAGCGCTTCATCACCAGTGAGTCACCGACGTAGCACTCGGCAACTACCAGGCTGTCCGGGTCGAGACCGTGATTGTTTTCGGCGTTCGCGATGGCGCTTTCGAGCGTCTTCTTGACAGAGCCGGCGATACGCTTGCGCGAGAAGGTCAGCTCGGCGAGAGCCTTGTCGACCTTCTTGCCGCGGATCATCGCAGCCACGAGGTTGAGCTTGATGCCCGAGGTACGAAGCATGCGGAGAACCGCCTTGGCCTCGTTGTCCTTGAGCGAGCGCTGAGTTTTCGGCTTGCCCATCTTACTTCCTCTTGGCCTTCTTGTCGGCCGCGTGACCGTAGTAGGTACGGGTCGGCGCGAACTCGCCAAACTTGTGGCCGATCATTTCTTCCTGGACGTTCACCGGCACATGCTTGTGGCCATTGTGAACGCCGAAGGTCAGACCGACGAACTGCGGCAGGATCGTGGAACGACGGCTCCAGATCTTGATGACTTCGTTGCGGCCGCTCGACCGGCTGGTCTCTGCTTTCTTGAGCAGATAGCCGTCGACGAACGGGCCTTTCCAGACTGAACGCGACATGGCTTAGCGGCCCTTCTTCACGTGACGCGAGCGGACGATGAACTTGTCCGTCGACTTGTTGGAACGGGTCTTCTTGCCCTTGGTCGGCTTGCCCCACGGGCTCACCGGGTGACGGCCACCCGAGGTACGGCCTTCACCACCACCATGCGGGTGATCGACCGGGTTCATGGTCACACCGCGGTTGACCGGCTTCTTGCCGAGCCAGCGGTTACGACCGGCCTTGCCGATCGAGGTGTTCGAGTGATCCTGGTTCGACACCGCGCCAACCGTGGCAAGGCAGGTGCCGTGGACACGGCGCTGCTCACCCGAGTTGAGGCGAAGGATCGCCCAACCGGCGTCACGACCAACATACTGCGCGTAGGCACCGGCCGAACGAGCGATCTGGCCACCCTTGCGGGGCTTCATCTCGACGTTGTGGACGATGGTGCCGACCGGCATACGCTCGAGCGGCATGGCATTGCCCGGCTTCACGTCGGCAACGCCCATCGTGGAGATCACCTTGTCGCCGGCCGACAGACGCTGCGGCGCGATGATGTAGGCAAGCTCGCCGTCCGGGTACTTGATCAGCGCGATCCAGGCGGTACGGTTCGGATCGTATTCCAGGCGCTCGACAGTCGCGGCTTCGTCGAAACGAACGCGACGAAAGTCGACCATGCGGTACGAACGCTTGTGACCGCCGCCGCGATGATACGCGGTGATGCGGCCGGCGTTGTTGCGCCCGCCCGACTGGTTGAGACCTTCAGTCAGCGACTTGACCGGCTTGCCCTTCCACAGCTCCGACCGATCGGTCGTGATAAGCTGGCGGCGACCAGGAGAGGTCGGATTGTAAGTTTTTAGACCCATTCTTCTCTCTCCCCTCAGATGCCGGTCGAAATATCGATCGTCTGGCCATCGACCAGGGTGACAATGGCTTTCTTGACGTCCTTGCGGCTGCCAAGTTCCTGCCGGAAACGCTTCACCTTGCCCTTGCGGACCAGGGTGTTGACTGCCTTGACCTTGACCGAAAAGAGCGCCTCGACGGCTGCCTTGATATCGGCCTTGGTGGCATCGATCGCGACATCAAACACGACCTGGCCGTGCTCGGACGCCATGGTCGACTTTTCGGTGACGACCGGATTGCGGATCACGTCGTAGTTGCTGAACTTGCTCATGCGAACCGTGCCTCGAGCGCTTCGAGCGCTGCTTTGGTCAGAACGAGCTTATGGCGACGGAGAATGTCGGCGACATTGATCCCCTGAACCGGCAGCACGTCGATATGCGGAATATTGCGAGCCGCGTTGGCGAAATTCTTGTCCACCTCGGCGCCGTCGATGATCAGAGCACTCGACCATTCCAGCTTGCCGAACTTGGCAACCAGGGCGGCGGTCTTGGGCTCCTTGGTGGCGACGGTCGGAACGATGACCAGTTCGCCGGCCTTGGCCTTGGCCGAAAGCGCGTGCTTCAGAGCCAGGGCGCGGACCTTCTTGGGCAGCTCGATCGCATGGCTGCGGGGCTCGGGACCAAAAGCCCGGCCGCCGCCGCGGAACTGCGGAGCAGACTTGGCGCCGTGACGAGCGCCGCCCGAGCCCTTCTGCTTGATCGACTTCTTCGAAGTGTAAGCGATCTCCGAGCGATGCTTCACCTTGTGGGTGCCGGCCATCGCCTTGAGCTGCTGGTAGCGGACCATGCGGTGCAGGATGTCCTGGCGGACTTCAAGACCGAAGATCTCGTCCTTCAGGGTGACCGAACCGTCAGCGGTGCCGTCCAGAGTTGTGACCTGGAGTTCCATTATTTCGCCTCCTCGGCCACGGCTGCGACAGCCGCCTTAAACGAACCGGGCAACAGAGCGCCCTTCGGAGCGGCCTTCTTGACCGCGTCCTTGATCTGGATCCAGGCACCCTTGGAGCCCGGGACAGCGCCCTCGACCATGATCAGCCCGCGCTCCACATCGGTGCGCACGACTTTCAGGTTCTGGGTCGTGACGCGACGGTCGCCCATGTGGCCGGCCATCTTCTTGCCCTTGAACACCTTGCCGGGGTCCTGACGCTGACCGGTCGAACCGTGCGAACGGTGCGACACGGACACGCCGTGGGTGGCGCGCAGGCCGCCGAAGTTCCAGCGCTTCATGGCGCCGGCGAAGCCCTTGCCGATCGAGGTACCGGTCACGTCGACCAGCTGACCCTCGACGAAGTGGTCCGCCTGCATGGTGGCACCGACTTCGATGAGGTTCGCAGGATCGACACGAAACTCAGTTACCTGACGCTTGGGCTCGACCTTGGCGACGGCGAACTGGCCGCGCTCCGCCTTGGTGACATTCTTCGCCTTGACAGTGCCAGCGCCGAGCTGGAGGGCGGTATAGCCATCCTTCTCCTGCGTACGCTGGCCCACGACTTGGCAGTTCTTGAGATCGAGCACGGTCACGGGGACGTGTGTGCCATCATCCAAGAACAGGCGGGTCATGCCCAGCTTCTGTGCGATCAAACCAGAACGCATCGGTTGTTACCTTCTCTCTTTGGCGCTTGACCGGGTCATTGTGTCCAAGAGGACCCTATGGATGGTCAGCGCGAAAACTCAGTTACTCAGAGCTTGATTTCGACGTCGACGCCGGCGGCGAGATCGAGCTTCATCAGAGCATCGACGGTCTGCGGGGTCGGATCGACGATGTCGAGGAGACGCTTGTGAGTCCGAATTTCGAACTGCTCGCGGCTCTTCTTGTCGATGTGAGGCGACCGGTTGACCGTAAACTTCTCAATCTGCGTGGGCAGCGGGATCGGCCCGCGCACCTGCGCACCCGTGCGCTTGGCCGTATTCACGATCTCCCGAGTGGAGGTATCGAGCACACGGTGGTCAAAGGCTTTGAGCCGGATGCGTATGTTTTGACCGTTCATCTTGCTTTCCCAGCGAAAAATGGACCGCGGCGCACTTTTGACGGCGCGCCGCGCCCTGGATTACCAGGTCTTACTTCAGGATCTTTGCGACGACGCCCGAACCAACGGTGCGGCCACCTTCACGGATAGCGAAGCGGAGCTTCTCTTCCATGGCGATCGGCACGATCAGCTGAACGCTGATATTCACGTTGTCGCCCGGCATCACCATCTCGGTGCCTTCCGGCAGGGTAACCACACCGGTCACGTCGGTGGTGCGGAAGTAGAACTGCGGACGGTAGTTGGCAAAGAACGGCGTGTGACGGCCACCCTCTTCCTTGGTCAGGATGTAGGCTTCGGCAACGAAGTCCGTGTGCGGGGTAACCGAACCGGGCTTG
>JBKJMF010000326.1:0-12301 GCA_046596525.1 Devosia sp.
GAGGACCCCAAGACCGTCGCCTCGATCGGCATGCTGCCGGAAGGCGGCTACACCAGTAGGCTCGCCGTTGGTGCGCTCCGGGGCAAGCGGGTAGGCCTTTACGGCGCCGGCTGGCGCCGGAAGCCGCTCTCGGCCGAGGCCATGAAGCTCTACGAGGCCGCGATCAAGGAGATCGAGGGGCTCGGCGCGGTGCTGGTCGACGATCCGTTTGCTGGCACCGACTTCGTCAGCCTCGCCGCCAATGACGGCGAATTCGATCCGCGCGGTATGGAGTCGATCGCCCACGATCTCGAGAACTATCTCCGGCGCCTCGGCGCCAGCGCCAAGGCCAGCTCGTTCGCAGCGCTCAAGGCACTGCTGCCGAGCGACCCGTTCGGACCCGAGGGCATCCTCGGGGCGCATGCCAAAAACATGCCGATCCTCGCAAAATCACTGCAGGACCCTACCGCGGTGCCCGACCTCAGCGCGTTCCTTGCAGTGCGGCAGGGCTATCTCCGGCTGTTCAACGCGGTGATGACCGACAACCGGATCGACGTGCTGGCCTACCCGCAATCGTTCGCGGAACTGCCCGGCGTGTTCGACAAGGCCGAGTATCCCGCCACCACGGTGTCGGAGATCAACATTGCCGGCCTCCCGGGCGTCACGGTACCCGCCGGCCAGTATGCCAATGGCGGACCGTTCGCGCTGATCTTCGTCGGCCGGATGTGGAGCGAGGCCGAACTGCTGGGCTATGCTTTCGACTACGAACAGGCAACCGGCCACCGCATCGTTCCGGAACTCGCGGAAACGCCGTTCGTCGACCCTCTGACCGCCGTGAGCACTCCGCAGGCGACCGAACCCGCCTGATCGACTGCACCGTAGCTGAAGCTTCGCCTCGGAAAGGGCATCATGTGCAAACTGCCACTCATCGTTCTCGCCGCCCTGTTCCCGACTGTCGCTTTTGCGCACACGGGTGCCGGCGAAACCTCCGGGTTGCTGCTCGGGCTCGGACATCCGTTCGCCGGCCTCGATCACATCATCGCCATGGTGGCGGTGGGGGTGTTGGCAGTTGTCGTCGGCGGCCCGGCCCGCTGGCTGCTGCCGCTGAGCTTTATCGCCATGATGGTGGTTGGCTTCCTGCTTGGGCGCGGGGGGATCGACGTTCCGCTTGTCGAATTCGGCATCGCGCTGTCGGGCATCGCAATTGGCGGTGCCGCGGCGATGGGCCGGCAGATCCCGACAGCTGTGGCGATGGCGCTGGTCGGCGTGTTTGCGGTGTTCCACGGCCA
The DNA here is from genome assembly GCA_046596525.1 of Devosia sp. GTDB lineage: Bacteria > Pseudomonadota > Alphaproteobacteria > Rhizobiales > Devosiaceae > Devosia_A. The sequence continues at coordinate 1,269 of JBKJMF010000326.1, forward strand.
CGCGCACGGCTCGGAAATGTCACCGGATGCCAGCGGCCTGCAATATGCGCTGGGCTTTGTCGTCGCCACGGCACTCCTGCATCTCGCCGGCATTGGCGGCGCCATCGGCATCGGCCAACTGGCGGGCCGCTACGGCGGGGCCGCAGCGCGGGTCGCTGGCGGAACCCTTGCGCTCGGCGGCGGCGCCCTTCTGCTGGGTTGGCTCTAGAAGCCGCTGAGGCAAAGGGAGCCAATAGACCCGCCGGAAGGTGCACAAGTGGAGGTCGGGCAGCGCAGGCTGGAGATCCGGGTGGTCCCAGTCATGGTCGCCACGGTCAGGCGACCAGAGCGATGCCGGTCTTGCTGTCGAAGCAGTAGATGTCGGCCGGCTTCATGGCGAGACCGATGACCTCATTGTCGCTGAAGCGCTGCTGACCGGGACGCTTGATGACGATGCGGTCGGTGTCGCCCTCACCGCCCACGTCGCAATAAAGGAAGGTCTCGCCGCCCAGTTGCTCGGTAAACTGCACGCGGGCGGTGGCCTCGGCACGGTCGGGGGCTATCACTTCGACATGCTCGGGCCGGATGCCGACGTCGATGGTTTCGCCGGTGCGCGCCGCGCGGCTGAGATCGAGCGGCAACCTGCCGCCGGGCAGCTCGATGCAAGTCTTGCCGCCATCGCTGCCGACCTTGCCGGAGAGAAAATTCATCTTGGGTGAGCCGAGGAAGCCGGCGACGAACCGGTTGGCCGGCTTGTTGTAGAGGTCGAGCGGGGTGCCGACCTGCTCGATGCGGCCCTCATTGAACACCACGATGGTATCGGCGAGCGTCATCGCCTCGACCTGGTCGTGGGTGACGTAGATGGTGGTGCGGCCCATCCGCTTGTGGAGGTTGGCGATCTCTACCCGCATGTGGACGCGCAGCTCGGCATCGAGGTTGGACAGCGGCTCATCGAACAGGAAGATGCGCGGGTTGCGCACGATCGACCGGCCGATGGCGACGCGCTGGCTCTGGCCGCCCGAGAGTTGGCCGGGCCGGCGCTGCAGCAGCGGCTCGATCTTCAGGGTGCGCGCCGCCTCCATCACCAGTTCGCGGATCTTCGCCTTGGGCAGGCGCGCCTGCTCGAGGCCGAAGGCCATGTTCTGGTAGACGGTCATGTTCGGGTAGAGCGCGTAGGACTGGAACACCATGGCGATGCCGCGCGTGGTGGGCGCCTCCTCGTTCATCACCGCCCCGTCGATCAGCAACTGGCCGTCGGTGATGGTTTCGAGGCCTGCGATCATCCTCAGCATCGTCGACTTGCCACAGCCCGAGGGGCCGACGAAGACGATGAACTCGCCATCCGCGACGTCGAGGCTGACGCCGTGGATCACCTCGTGCTTGCCAAAGGACTTGCGGATATCGCGAAGGGCGACGGTGGCCATGTCAGTGCTCCCTGACCAGCATTTGCTGCCGGTATTCGCTCGGCGTGGTGCCGAGATATTTCTTGAAGACGCGTGAAAAATACTGCGAGCTACCGAAGCCGAACTCGATGGCGATGTCGGTGACCGGCTCGTCGGTGGTGGCGAGCTTGCTGCAGCAGCGCTTGATGCGCAGGCGCTGCGCATAGTCGCTGGGCGACATGCCGACCTCCTTGCGGAAGCGGTTGTGCAGGTAGCTGCGCGAGAAACCGAGGCGGCTCGCCACCTCGCCGATATTGAGGTCGGCATCGGGGTCCGAATGCAGGACCTCGAGGAATTCATCCACGAGTTCGCTGTTGCTGCGATCGGCGAGCTTCTTGTCCTGCGCCTTCCAGGCCTCGATCAGTACGGTGTGGAGTGCCGCACGCATTTCGGCGATCAGCAGGCTGGAGCCGGTATAGATGCGCGGGTCGGCCATCAGGCGGCCCAACTCGCTGATCGCGTCGAGACAGCGGGCCTCGATGTCGTGGGTCAGGCCGCGCCGGCCGAGGTAGTTCTGGAAGTCGCGGAAGCCGTCGCGGGTGAGGAGCGCCGGATCGGTTATCTGGCTGGCGCCCGCCATAACGATCCAGAACGACTGGCTGGGTGGATACAGCCCGTTGACGATGCGGTGCTTCTTGTTGGCGGGGAACAGTGCAAACTGGCCGCCCGAAACCGGGATCAGCGCCTCGCTCTCGAGCTCCCAGCAGGCCTCGCCTTCGATGACGAAGACCAGTTCCGGCCCGCGGTGGGACGACCAGCTGTCAGTGGTCGCCATCGCTTTCTGGAAGCTGGCGAAGCCGAAGGTCCTGATCTCCGGTACGCCGATATCGGCGCCGCTGATCGAGCTGTTGAGGTCGAGGATCTGCGATCCGAGCATGGTGAAAACTCCAGCTAACGCTTGATGCCGGTGGATGCGACGCCCTCGACAATGAAGCGTTGGGCGACGAGAAAGACGATAAGCAGCGGCAGCACGCACATGGTGACGGCCGCCATCATCACCGACAGCGACAGGGCACCAAACGAGTCCGACAGGCCAAGCAGACCCACCGGCAGGGTCATGACGTCGAACTTGCGCACGAAGATCAAGGGCAGGAGGAAGTTGTTCCAGCTCGAGGTGAAGATGATGATGCTGAGTGCGGCGATCGGCGGGCCCATCTGCGGCAGCGAGATGCGGCGGAAGATGGTCCAGTAGCTGGCGCCGTCGATGAAGGCGGCCTCCTCGTACTCACGCGGCTGGCCCTCCATGAACTGGCGCATCATGAAGATGGCCAGCGGCGAGGCGAGCCCGGGCAGGATCAGCGACCACAGGCTGTCGAGCAGGTTGACGGCGGCCATGCCGTAGAACAGCGGGATCACCACCAGCGCGGAGGGGACCATCAGCCCGACCAGCAGCAGCCCGAACAGCAGGCTGCTGCCGGGAAAGCGGAGCCGCGAGAAGGCGAAGGCCGCCATGGCGCTGGAAATCACTACACCCACTGTGGTGACGACGGCGACGAAGAAGCTGTTCCAGTACATGCGGAGGAACGGCAGCGGCGAATCCAGCACCGCCTGGTAGGCGTCGAAGTTGATGCGGCTGGGCAGGAAGCTCGGCGGTAGCTGGTAGGCCTCGTTGGGCGGCCGCATGCTGGTGGCGAACATCCACAGGAACGGCAGCAGCATGAAAATGGCACCGATGCCCAGGATGATCATCACCGGCAGGTTGCGCCAGTTGATCACCCGGGTGGCGGAGTAGACCCTGTTGGTCAGCGAAGCTTCAGCGATAGCCATGAGTTATCTCCCTGCCAGCCGACGGCCCAGCGTCAGCTGGATGGCGGTCACAATGGCAATGACGACGAGCAGGGTCAGGGCAGAGGCGGCGCCGCTGCCGAGCTCACCGGCGCTGAACGCCTCGGAGAACATGTACATGACCACCGAACGGGTAGCGTCGCCGGGCCCGCCATCGGTGATGATCTTGATCGAGTCGAAGACCTGCAGGCCGCCAATGGTGGCATAGGTGACGCAGAACAGGATCACCGGCGCGATGAAGGGCAGCTTGATGCGGCGGAGCGTCGTGAACGGCGAGGCGCCGTCGATCCGGGCCGCCTCCATCAGGCTGCGCGGCACGCCCTGCAAGGCGGCCAGGAAGACGATGATGAAGAACCCGACATTCTTCCACACGTCGATGATGACGATCGACAGCATGGCGACGTTCTTGTCGGTCAGCCAGCCGACGGCGGGCAGCCCGAGCAGCCGGATGTAGTAGTTGATGGCACCCAGATCGAACGAGAACATGAAGCGCCAGATGAACGAGACGAAGGCGAGCGACACCAGCACCGGCAGAAAGTAGGCGAGCCGGAACAGATAGAGCAGCGGGCCGGGAATGTTGCGGTCGAGCAGGACGGCGAGCAACAGGCCGAGGCCGACATTGCCGATCACGGCCAGCGCGATGAAGTAGAAGGTGTTGCCGAAGGTGCGCCAGAAGCGCGGGTCGCCCAGCACCCACTCGAAGTTGCCGAGCCCGACGAACTGGGTGGCAAGCGTCAGCCGGTCGACTTCCAGCACCGAGAGCACCAGCGAGGCAGCCAGCGGGATGGCGAGGAACAGCAGGTAGATGATGTAAGCCGGCGCCAGAAAACCATAGGCTGCGATGGTTTCGCGCTGTCTGAGGGTGGTGGTGGCCATAGCTCGCTCCTCCGGTGAGGGCGGGGCGCGCCAGGCGCCCCGCACCCAAGTCAATTGTAGGCGCGCTTCATAGCCCGCGACAGCTCGCTGTCGAGACCGCTGATGGTGGCGTCGAGGTCCTCGTTGTTGTTGAGGTAGGCGCCGATGTGCCGCATCGTCATCTCCTCGACCTCGGCGAAGTTCGGCGGCGAGGCAACCGGCTTGGCGGTGGCGGCCGAGCCGTAGAAGAGCTGGGCGTTGTCCGGGAACGACAGGTACTTTTCCGTCGTCGCGAGACTGCGCCAGGTGGGGATGGAGCGCTCGGAGTCGGCGAGCTCGGTCTGGAACTCCTTGCCGGTCATCTCCTTGATGAACTCCCAGGCGAGCTCGGGGTTGGCCGAGGCACTGGTGACGGCGAGCCCGCCGATGCCGAACACGGTGGTCTTCACCTTGTTCACCGGCATGATCTGCACGCCGACATTGGCCATGTTGCTGGCATGGATATCGGGGATCGGCCAGTGGCCGGCCGAGAACATCGCCACCTGGCCGGCGACGAACTTCTCGGTACCAACGCCGCTCTCGAAGGCGGGGGCAGACTTGTCGACATTGATCAGGTCATGCAGGTACTGCAGCGATTCCTTGAAATTGTCGGTGGTGACGGCCGACTGCTTCCAGTCGGCATCGAGGACGCTGGCGTCGTTGGTCAGGAACCACGGGGTGACGCCGAAATTGAAGCCGGGCACGAAGTAGCCGTACTGGGTGACGTTGCCGTTGGCATCGGCAATGGTCAGCTTCTTGGCGGTCTCGCGGAAATCGGCCCAGGTCCAGCCGTCGGCTGGATAGGCGACGCCGGCTTTGTCGAACATGTCCTTGTTGTAATAGACGACGATGTTGTTCCACTCGGTCGGGAAGAAGTTCAGCTGGCCGCTGGCGCGGGTGCGCATGCCGTCGAGCAGGTTGGGATCGAGCTCGCCCAGCACCGCCTTGGCGGTCGGATCGCCGTCGATGATCGGCCCGAGGTCGCGCAGCAAGCCGCGGCCGGCGGTTTCGGCGAAGCCCTCGATGGCGGACATCATGATGTCGGGCGCGTCGCCCGTCGCCACCTGGTTGATGAACGACGTATTGTACTCGCCCCATGAGGGGTTCGGCACGAACTGCGGCTCGATGGTGACGTTGGGATACTTCGTCTTGAAACGGGCGATCGCCTTGTCCGTCGAGTCGATCATCTGCGGATTGACCGGTTGGAAGATCTTCAGCGTGGCGGTGATGTCGGCCGCCGGCTGGGCAAGTGCCGGCGTGCTGGCCATGGCGATAGCCACGGCGCTCAGAGTCAGTAGGTTGCGCATCGGGTCTCCTCCCAATTGATGCAGGCGGGGTAGGCTCAGATCGCCGGCTTGTCGGAGACGATGATGTCCGCGTGGCGGATCATCAGCCCCATGCCGGGTTTGAAGCTCGAGCGGTCGCCGTGGCGCGCCGGCTTGCCGCCGAAATGGTCGGTGGCGTGGGCCTTGACGGTGACGTTGCCGATCGAGATTTCGTCGATGTCGAGTTCACCGCCGATGACGGTGATGCGGGCTTCGCCGTCGTCGATGGCGACGCTGCCCCAGGCCGTGCCGGTCGACCACATCGAGCGGAAGCGACCGTTGCCCTGCAGCTTGGGGGCGAACGAGATGCGCCCCTCGCTGAGGTCGAAAGCAAAGCCGGACAGCACCAGCACGGCGGCGTAGCTAGCCATCGAGCGGGCGTAGTTGGAGCCGCACTCGATCTCGTTCCACGGGTTGCGGTTGTGGCCGCGATAGCGGTCGCGCACCGCGGCGAACACTTCGATACCCTTCTCCAGCTCGCCGATCATCATCAGCTGGCAGCCGAAGGCGTACTCGAAGCCGTGCATAGTTTCCTGGCTGTAGGGGACCGGGATCGCCGGGCGCTCGGCACCTTCGGGCCAGGCGCACATCAGCGTGCCGGCCTCGTCCTCGAGGCCGAAGACTCGGCAGGGATTGGGCACATCGCCCAGCCGGCGCTGGAAATTGTGCTGGTAGATGGCGCGAACGGCCGAGGCGAACTGCTCGGGCTCGAAAATGTCGCCGAGGCCGTAGAGGCCGGCATGCCACTGGGCGAGCACCTGGTCGATCTCGCAGCCCTCGCCGACCTGGTACTTCACCTGGCCGTGCTCGTCGCTCCAGTAGAGGTCGTAGATCGAGCCGCGGACGAAGTGGCCGCGATCGACCTCGTAGGGGGCGAGCTGGGTCTTGTCGGCGAGATCGACCTGCTGGACGAAGTAGCTGCCGTTGAACAGGTGCTCGTGCGTCCACTTCCGACCGCGAGCGTAGATCTCGGCGTACTCGGTGGCGGTGTCCTCATCGCCGATGGCGCGGGCCATCTGCGAGCCGGCGTGCAGCGCGGCAAGGTAGAAGCCGTTGAGCCATGAGTTCGGCCCGAACAGCTCCATGTCGAGCGTGTGGTGCTGGCGGCCGGTGAGGACACCCGACTTCTCAGGATCCCACTTGTCGTAGTTGTCGGGGTGCCAGGCATAGGCAATGGCGGCTTTGACGTGCGGCCAGATTTGCTTCAGCCAGGAAAGGTCACCGGTCAGCTTCCAGTCGCGATAGGCCTTCAGCACGTTGCCGAACTGGCCATCGACGCAGGGGCGGAAATCGGAGGTGCCGATGCCGAGCGGCAGCGAGAGGCGGAAGGTCATGCCACCCGAACCGGGGCGCTGGTTGTAGGTGAAATCGGCCTCGCGCATCGAGCGCTCGAGGTCGGGGAACAGGAAGGGCAGCACCTGCTGGTAGTTCCAGACGTGGGTGCAGCTGCCCTCGCAGGAGCCGGCGTCCGGGTGGCAGCCCTCCCAGCCGTAGAACGTGCCATCCTCGAGCCGCAGCACCGTCGCGGTCTTGATGATCGAGAGGTTGGCCGAGACCGCGTCGAGCACCGCGACTGGCAGAGTGGAGGCGAGGAGCTCGGACTGCAGCCGCTTGGTCTGGCCGGCAAGGACCTCCCACTCGGTGAACGTTTCGGCCACGACCGCATCGGCGCTCGGCCACTGGGTAGCGTAGTAGTTCTTCCAGACGCTCGGGATGTCCCTGGGCTCGCCGATCAACGCACTGTTCGAGATCCAGTACTTGCTGGCGTTAGGGACGTACCAGCCGATGGCAACGCGGACGGTGCGGCTCTCACCGGCCGGAATGGCGAGGTGGCAGGCGAGCGTGCTGTGCTCGGCGAGGGCGCCGCTCGATAACGCGCGCCGCTCTGTGCCGTCGTCGTAGAAGCGGTCCTTCAGCCGGCCGGGACGGCTGATGTCCTGCCAGTAGACCTCGAGCGCATCGAACCAGCTGCCGCGGAAGAAGTGGCGCTGATAGCTGGTTTCGGCATTGTCGGTCGAGATGCTGAGTTCGCTGTAGTGGATCGACTTGCGGTCGGAGGTGGAGCGGCCCGACAGCGTGGTGCGCCCATCGGCGCTGCTTGCGGTGACGACGGACTGGTCACGGAACTCGAAGCCGAGGCAGCCGAACAGCGTGTAGTCGATGGCATTGCCGGTGGTGTTGGTGAGGGTGAACTCGAACTGCGCCACCGGCATGCTGGAGAGGCGGCTCTCCATCGGCAGGAACGGGCTGAACGCCTCGAGCCGCACGGTGCCGGGGAAGCGCTTGTCGGCGAAATCCAGCGCCGCCACCGGATAGGGGCCGGACAGCGCGCACTGCTCGAAGCTCGGGAAGCCGGCCATGTGCTCGCGGCGCACGCCGAAGCCGAACGAGTTGAAGTGCTTGCCAAGGTGATCGCCGGTCAGCGAACCCTGGAACGGACCATGCAGCACCCGGGTATCGAGCACCGCACCGTCCTGTTCGGCGCGCACGGCGAAGTGGCTGAAGCCGTTGACGCTGCCCTTGCTGGGACGGTTGTAGATTTCCCAGTCGCGCAGCCGACCGTCGGCGCCGATACCGATCGACCCGGCGCCGATGCCGCCAAGCGGAAACACCACGTTGCGGGCGGCTTCGCCGGCGTAACGGAAATAGTCTGCACGCTCCATGTGCACATCGCTCCCAGAACAGGACACAAGAGGTTCGACCTCTCGTTGCTACCTGCCTAATAGCGCGTTCGGCGACGGCATGCGTTCAATCCTGTCGCGAGGACATTTGTGCACACGGCACACGCTGCAACGCCAATTGCCATCTCGTCAGCGGCCGCAGTCGCCACGGCAGCGGCCCCGATCGGCTCGCTGATGCGACCTGCCCGCGCTACCAGCGCAGGGCGGCTGTGTGCACGGGCTCGTCCCACAGGCTCGTAATCTCGTCGTCGAGGATACTCAGCGTGATGGAGCAGCCGGCCATGTCGAGTGAGGTGACGTAATTGCCGACGAGGGAACGCACGACCCGGGCGCCGCTCATTTCGAACAACCGGCGGGCGGCATTGTACATGAGGTAGAGCTCCATCGCCGGGGTGGCGCCGAAGCCGTTGACGAACAGCAGCGCCGGCTTACCCGCGATCGAGCCGAAATCGGCGGCGATGGCGCTGCAGATCTCCTCGGCTATGGCATCGGCGGATTTGAGCTTGTCGCGGCGACGGCCCGGCTCGCCGTGGATGCCGACGCCGAACTCCATTTCGTCTTCGCCGATAACGAAGAGCGGCTTTCCCGCGGCCGGCACCGTGCAGGAGGTGAGGGCGACGCCCATCGAGCGGGTGGCCCGGTTGACCCGGTCGCCCAGCGCCTTGAGGCTGCCGAGGTCCCTGCCCTGTTCGGCCGCCGCGCCGACGATCTTTTCAACCACCAGCGTCCCGGCAACGCCGCGGCGGCCGGTGGTATAGGTAGAATCCTCGACGGCGACGTCGTCGTTGACCAGCACGCGCTCGACCGGCGTCGCCATCATCTCGGCCGCCATCTCGAAGTTCATGACGTCGCCTTCGTAGTTCTTGACGATGAGCAGGAGGCCCGCGCCGCCATCCACCGCCTCGGCGGCCGCCAGCATCTGGTCGGGCGTGGGCGAGGTGAACACCTGGCCGGGACAGGCGGCGTCGAGCATTCCGGAGCCGACAAGGCCGGCATGGAGCGGCTCATGCCCGGAGCCGCCGCCTGAGATCAACCCGACCTTGCCTGGCTTCAACACCTTGCGCCGGACGAACTTGTGCTCGGCGCCGAGTTCGAGGATGTCGGAATGGGCGGCGACGAGGCCATCGAGGCTCTCGGTGAGGATCGTGTCGACCCCGTTGATCAGCTTCTTCATTCGTCCCCTCCCCCGGGGTGCATCAAGGCACCCATCCTTGAAATGAACTCGGCCACCGCCTTGTCGAATGCGGCGTTCTGCTTGTCCCCGATGTCCGGCACCAACAGCGTCAGGTGGCGCGTGCGTATCGTCGGCTCACCGATGTCGAGCTTGCCGCGATGCGCCCTGCGGTAGGCAGCAACAAAGGCGTCGCGCTCGGCCGGGCTGAAGTGACAAACGGCAAAGATCGTCGCGAGGTGCTTTTGCGGGATCGGCGTGGTGTAGGCGGGGCTGGTGATCTGCGTGATGAAGCTGCGGTGCTTGCCGAGGGCGTCCGCAAGGCGCTGCCGGGCGCCGGATGGGCGGGTGTCCAGTACATTGGAGAGCAGCAGCTTGTAGGAGCGGATCGCCTCGTCGGCGGCCTCGCGCGGCGCCTTATCGTTGGCCATCGGCATCGTCCCGGGTGGCGGCTCGGGCGATGGCGGCCTTGGCAAGCGGCAGTTGCGCCGGCGCGACGGACAGGGTGCGAAGCCCGGCGACGATCAGCAGCGGGATGACCGCCGGGTCGCCGCCCGCATCACCGCAGAGACTGACCGGGATGGCGTTGGCTTCACCGAACCGGGCAACATTGCGGATCAACGAGACCACCGCGGGGTGGCGCACGTCGTTCAATCCGCCGACCGCCGTGCTGTCGCGCCCGGCCGCCAGCACGTACTGGGTAAGGTCGTTGGAGCCGATCGAGAAGAACGCCACGTCGCGGAAGGGCGACGGATCGATGGCGACGGCGGGAACCTCCACCATGATGCCAAGCGGCGGGAGGCGGTGCGGGATGCCGCTATCGCCCAGCGCCAGGGCCTCCTCGCGGAAGATCACCTCGGCCGCCCGGTACTCGGCGACAAGGGTGATCATCGGGAACATCACCTTGAGCTGGCCATGTACGGCGGCGCGGAGCAGGGCGCGGGCCTGAGCCCTGAACACGTCGGGCCGGGCCAGGGACAAGCGAATGCCGCGCAGGCCGAGGAACGGGTTGGTTTCCTCGATGGTGTAGTTGCGAACCGGCTTGTCGCCCCCGGCGTCGACGGTCCGGATGGTGACCGGCTTGCCGGCGGCCCATTCCAGCACCTTGCGGTAGGCTTGGTACTGCGTCTCCTCGTCCGGCAGGCCGCGGTTGAACAGGAATTCGGTCCGCATCAGCCCGACGCCGTCGCAGGTCGCGATATCGATCGTATCGACATCCACCGGCTCGGCGATGTTCACCAGCACCTCGATCTGCAGGCCATCGGCAGTCACCGCGGGCCGGCGCAGGTGGCTGCGTGCCAGGTTGAGCAACTGGTGGTGCGCCGTCGAGGCCTTGAGGAACTCGCGTTGGGCTTCGGTGTCGGGCAACACGATGATGCGCCCGTGCTCGGCATCGACCAGCACCAGATCGTCGTTCGCCGCCTCGATCGTCCCCACCCCGACCAGCATGGGTACGCCACGCGAGCGGGCCAGCATGGCGACGTGGCTGGCCGAACTGCCATTGCGAAGCACGATCCCCCCGCCCTGCTTCCAGTCCATCGCCAGGAACTGGGTCGGGGTGATGTCGTTGCCGAAGAGGACTGCCCCGGCGGGCGCCTTGCCCGACTTGGCGCCGGAGAGCGCTCGCAGCACGCTGTCGCGGATGTCGCGCAGGTCGGCGCTGCGGGCGCGGAAATAGGCATCGTCGGCAGATTCGTAATCGGCGATCTGCCCGGCAAGTGCGTCGGACCAGGCGGTTGCGGCGTCGGCGCCGGTG
>JBKJMF010000340.1:0-2967 GCA_046596525.1 Devosia sp.
GATGCCGCGACCGAGGTGTTCCTCAGAAGTGGCTATCTCGGCACCAACATGGACGAGATCGCGGCGCTGTCGTCGGTATCCAAGCAGACCGTCTACAAGCACTTCGCCAGCAAGGAAGCGCTGTTCATCGAGATCGTCGGCAGCATGACGACCGGCGCCGGCGACGTCGTCCACGATGATGTCGCGCAGCTCGACCAAGACGAGGACCTTGCCGACTACCTGGTCGAATATGCGCTCCGCCAGCTCACCGTGGTGCTGACCCCGCGCATCATGCAACTCCGGCGCCTTGTCATCGGCGAGGTGACGCGCTTTCCGGAACTCGCCCGAGTGCTCTACGAACGCGGCCCGGCGCGTGCCATGGCGATGCTCGCCACGGTCTTTCAAAGCCTGGCCGAGCGCGGCCTGCTGCAAGTCGACGATCCCAGGGTCGCGGCCGAGCATTTCAACTGGCTGATCATGTCCGCCCCGCTCAACCAGGTAATGCTGCTCGGAGACGACGCGATCCCCTTGCAGGCGGAACTTCGGCGCAACGCCGAAGCCGGCGTGCGGGTGTTCCTCGCTGCCTATGGGAGGCGTTGACCGTGGGCGTTGTTCATACCGCCCGCTGCTCCTGCGGCAATGTCGAAGTTGAAATGCAGGGAGCGCCAATCCTCAGCGTGGTCTGCCACTGCGACGACTGCCAGGCCGGCTCGCGGCAGCTCGAGGCGCTGGCGAACGCTCCGCGAATTCTCGATGCAACGGGTGGCACGCCGTACCTTCTTTATCGCAAGGATCGGATCGCCTGCACCAAGGGCGAGGAGTTCCTCGTGGGGCACAAGCTGAACGCCGACTCGACCACGAGCCGCATGGTCGCGACGTGCTGCAACTCGGCGATGCTGGTGCAGCTCGACCGGATCCTGCATTGGACACCGGTGTACCGCGACCGCTTCGTGGGCGATGCGCCACCGCTGGAAATGCGGGTCAGTACGAAATTCAAACCGGAGGGCGTCCCACTCCCGGACGACCTGCCAAGCTATGCAGGCATTTCCGCGGCATTTGCGCTCCGGCTCGTCGGAGCCCGCATCGCCATGCTCTTCCGCCGTTAAGAAGCGCTCGCCAATCAGGCGATCGTTGCCTCACTGCTCAGTCCGAACTCCAGGAAACAAGAAGGCCCGCATCGCTGCGGGCCTTCATATCATTCGTCGCGGTAGACCTTCTCGCGCCGCTCGTGCATTTCCTGGGCTTCCAGGGAGAGCGTGGCGATCGGCCGCGCATCGAGCCGGGCGATGCCAATCGGATCGCCGGTCTCTTCGCAGTAGCCGTAGGTGTTGTCCTCGATCCGCTTGAGCGCCGAATCAATCTTCGAGATCAGCTTGCGCTGCCGATCACGGGTGCGGAGCTCAAGGGCCCGGTCGCTCTCCGAGGAGGCGCGATCAGCCATGTCCGGATGGTTCTGGCTCTCTTCCTGCAGGTTCTCGAGCGTGTCGCGGCTTTCCTGGAGGATTTCGTTTCTCCACCGCTCCAGCTTCTGCCGGAAGTACTCCCGCTGACGCGGGTTCATAAACGGTTCGTCCTGAGTAGGTCGGTATTCAAGAACTTCAGTCGACATTCTGACTCGATTCCAAAACGCCCCTAATGGCGGGCCTTATAGTGGCGCAAGGGTGGGGTCTGCAAGCTTTGAAAAGCTTAGTGATTAACTCGTGAGTAGGTAGTCGCCGAGTGTGTCAGGCGGGGTACAGTCCGCGCTTGGCCAGCTCAACCCGGGCCCTTAGCTCGATATCGTCGAGCAAGCCATCCAGGCTGGGCTCGCTCTGTTCACGCGCCTGGGACAACACAGCCATGAGCTGGTTGAGGCGCCCCTCGGCCATTCGGCCGACCAGCAGATCGCCGCGAAGGCCTTCGAGCGTGTCGATCAGCTGGTTGCCGCGGCGGACGATCTTCTTGCGCTTCAGTAGCGGATCCTCGACCGCCTGCATCGCCAGCAGGGCATCGAGTGAATGGGCGGCAGCGACCGTGGCGGTTGGGCGGGCCTCCTGGGCCTGCGGCCCCTGCCCGATCTCGAACGCGACGCCGGACGAACTGCGGCCGGCGGCCGAGCGCCCCGCCACATTGCCTACCCGCGCATTGTTCTCGATCCGCACGTGACTCACTTGCCCCTATCGCCTGCCCGGCAAAATCTGCCGTCAGCGGTTAAACAAACGTTAATTCGCCCGGCAGGACTTGCCGACCACAGGCGCGACGGCGACCATCCATCACACTTTATCGTTCTATTTCAATCCATTAACGTCATGGAACCGAGTTGGCACGGTTCTCGCAATACCACTGTCAATCACGGCGCATGGGGATGTGCCGGACTTTCGGGGACTGCCAGATGGCCACACTCAATTTGAAGCGCGCACTGCTCGGCATCATGGCCGCCGTGCTGCTCGTGCCGCAGCCGAGCCCCACCTACGCCGCCGCGGCCCGCATCAAGGACGTCGTCAATATCGAAGGCGTGCGCGACAACCAACTGGTCGGCTACGGTCTCGTGGTCGGTCTCAACGGCACCGGCGATGGGCTGAACAACTCGCCCTTCACCAAGCAGAGCCTGCAGGCGATGCTCGAGCGACTGGGTGTGAACACCCGCGGCGAGAACATGCGGACGGCCAACGTCGCCGCGGTGATGGTGACTGCGAACCTCTCAGCCTTCGCCACCCAGGGCTCGCGCCTTGATGTCAACGTGGCGGCGCTCGGCGATGCCAAGAGCCTGCAGGGCGGCACGCTGCTGGTAACGCCCCTGCTCGGCGCTGATGGCGAGGTCTACGCCATCGCCCAGGGTTCGGTGACCATCAACGGCTTCTCGGCCGAAGGCGACGCCGCGTCCATCGTCTCGGGCGTACCGACTACCGGCCGCATCTCCTCGGGCGGCCTGATCGAGCGCGAGATCGGCTTCGTGCTTGGCGCGCAGCGCACGCTGCGGCTGGCGCTCCGCAACCCGGACCTCACCAC
>JBKJMF010000436.1:0-5128 GCA_046596525.1 Devosia sp.
CACCGGCGCCACCCGCGGCATCGGCCTCGGCATCGTCGAAGCGCTGACCGATGCCGGCGCCCACGTGATCCTCTCGTCCAAGGTGCCCAAGCCCGACGTGGTGGCGCGCTTCAAGGACGCGGGCCACAAGGTCGATTACCTGCAGGGCGACGTGCAGGACCCGGCGGTGCCAGCGCAACTCATCGCCGAGGCGGTGAAGCTCGGCGGCGGCACGCTCGACATCCTGGTCAACAATGCCGGCGTCGCCCAGCACGGCGAGACCCACAGCTTCCCCGAAGAGCAGTATCGCCGGCTGATGGACATCAACCTCGATAGCGTGTTCCGCGCCTGCCAGGCGGCGCTCGGCCCGATGCGGGCTCAGAAGAGTGGCGTCATCCTCAATATCGGCTCGATCTCGGGGCTGATCTCCAACATCCCGCAGCCGCAGGCCGCCTACAACGCCAGCAAAGCCGCCGTGCACATGCTGACCAAGAGCCTCGCGTCCGACTACGCCGACGACAACATCCGGGTGAACGCCATCGCCCCGGGCTACATCACCACCGACATGACCAATGGCGGCCTCGCCGACCCGGTCTGGGGTCCGGTCTGGCGCGACATGACCCCGATGAAGCGCCCCGGCTCGGCGATCGATATCGGCGCCGCGGCGCTGTATCTGTGCTCACCGGCGTCGGGGTATGTGACCGGCGAGGTACTGGTGGTGGATGGGGGATATACGGTCCGGTGACTTGGGCGGGGCTGACTGAAGCAGACGGCCCCCTCCCATCCTCCCCCATGAAGGGGGAGGTGCCCCGCCGGTGTGTATGGCACGATCGAAGACTGAGCCTCGACTCTTCACCTCCCCCTTCATGGGGGAGGCCGGGAGGGGGCCGTCTCTCTCAGTAAGGCACCGTGCCCCAGCGCGCCGGGTCACCCCCCCGTCACACTCATATGCCGGCTCAACGCCGGTGCCGCATGCTCGCGATCGAGCACGAAATCGTGCCCCTTGGGCTTCAGCAGCATCGCCCGGTCCAGCGCCTCATCCAGCGCCTCCGGCCCGCCCTCGCGGATCGCCGCCCGCAGGTCGACCATGTCGTCCTGTCCCAGGCACATGTAGAGCTGACCCGTCGCGGTCAGCCGCACGCGGTTGCAGCTCTCGCAGAAATTGTGGCTCATCGGCGTGATGAAGCCGACCAGCCCATTGGTCTCGGCCACATAGTCATACCGCGCCGGCCCGCCGGTGCGATGTCCGGTCGGCTCCAGCGTATATTTCGACTGCAGCCGCTCGCGCAGTTCCTTCAGCGGTAGGTAGGTGTCGACCCGGTCGATCCCCACTTCGCCCAGCGGCATCCCCTCGATCAGCGTCAGCCCGAAACCGCGGCCATGCGCCCAATGCAGCATCGGCTCGATCTCGTCCTCGTTGACGCCGCGCATCGCCACCATGTTGATCTTGATCTTCAGCCCGGCCTCATCGGCCGCGTCGATCCCATCGAGCACGTCGGCGATCCGCCCCCGGCGGGTGATCTCGGTGAAGCGCTTCTCATCGAGCGTATCGAGCGACACGTTGAGCCGCCTGACCCCGGCCCGCGCCAGCCCCTCGGCGTGGCGGCGCAACTGGCTGCCATTGGTGGTCAGCGTCAGCTCCTCGAGCCCTTGCCCGAGATGGCCGCCGATCTTTTCCACCAGCTCCATGATGTCGCGCCGCACCAGCGGCTCGCCGCCGGTCAGCCGCACCCGCTTCACCCCGCGGGCGACGAAGGCGGTGACGATGGTGTCGATCTCCTCGAAGCTCAGCACTTCGTGCTTGGGGAGGAACGTCATGTTCTCGGACATGCAGTAGACGCAGCGGAAATCGCAGCGGTCGGTTACCGACACGCGCAGGTAGCTGATCCGCCGGCCATAGCGATCGATGAGCGGCCGCGCACCGACGGGCGCGAGATTGGGCTGTTCGAGAAGCGTCAGGGACATCAGCTCTTTTACCGCAGTCTGCAGGTCCTCGACTAGCACCCAAAATGAAAAGGCCGGCCACCAGGGCCGGCCAACTCGAAAACTTGATCCACCGTTACTGGTGAACGACCACCAGAGCGCCGACCCTGACGCGTTCGTAAAGGTCGGTAACATCTTCGTTGGTGAGACGAATGCAGCCCGACGAAACGGCCTGGCCGATCGTCCACGGCTCGGACGTGCCGTGAATGCGGTACAGCGTCGAACCGATATAGAGGGCACGGGCGCCGAGCGGGTTATCCGGGCCACCAGGCATGTAGGCCGGCAGATCGGGAACGCGCTTGCGCATCTGCGCCGGCGGGGTCCAACCGGGCCACTCGGCAGTGCGGGTGATGCGGTGCTGGCCCGACCAGCGGAAGCCGTCACGGCCGACGCCGATGCCGTACTTCATCGCCTTGCCGTCGGCGAGCACCAGGTAAAGCCGGCGCTCCGAGGTCTCGACGACGATCGTGCCGGGCTTGAACTTGGTGTCGTAGTCGACGGTCACCCGAGCGATCGCCTTGCCACGCTTGGTCCGAGATTTGACGGTAGTCGCCTCTTCCCAGACGTTGGTATCGGCATTGTAGATCCTGGCCGCCGCGGCCGGAGCAACTACCGACAGGCTGAGGATTGCCGACAAAAAGGCGGCAACCGCTATTCTGGTCTTGGATATGTGCTTCAAACTGCGCCTCTTGACGAAATCGACCCTGATTCTGAGCCAGTCACTCGATGGTTGATAAACTGTTCCTAACAGGCCGTGAACGGCCATGCCACGATTCAGACAAACTCCGAACACCAGAGCCATATTGTGTTGCGTTCAAGCGACATTTCCATTCACCTCTGCGTGAAAAGGCTAGGTTGACAGGGCCACGCGCCTCTCCTAGGTCCCGCCAAAAGGGGAGGGCCGTGCCGTGAGCGATGATCCGAAGTACCGAGCCGCCGAGGCGGCCATGGCCGAAGTCGAGAGCGGCATGAGTTTGGGCCTTGGCACCGGCTCGACCGCAAAACACTTCGTCGACCTGGTTGGCCGCGCGGTACAGGATGGGCTCAACGTGCTCTGTATCCCGACCTCGGAAGTGACCGATGCCCAGGCGCGTCGCCTCGGCATCCCGCTTACTGACCTCGAAACCACCCCCGAACTCGACCTCACAGTGGACGGCGCCGACGAGATCGGTCCGGGGCTCGCTCTGATCAAAGGCGCCGGCGGCGCGCTGCTGCGCGAAAAGATCGTCGCCGCAGCCTCCAAGCGGATGATTGTCATCGCTGATGCCAGCAAGCGCGTCGACATCCTCGGCCGCTTCCCGCTCCCGATCGAGGTCAACCACTTCGGCCTCGGCGCGACTTCTGCAGCCATCGGTGTCGTGATGGCCGATTTCAACGCCGAGGGCGAGCTGCGCCGCCGCCTGAAACCCGACGGAACGCCATTCGTCACCGACGGCGGCCACGCGATCCTCGATGCATTTTTTGGCCGTATTCCTCAGCCAGAAGCGCTGGCGAGAGCCCTGATCGACATCCCGGGCGTGGTGGAGCACGGGCTGTTCATCGGCCTTTGCAAACGGGCCTACGTGGCCGGCCCCGCTGGTGTCGACGTTCTGGACGGCTGAGCGCCGCTCGGATAGAGGCTAGAGCGCTTCCAGGAAAGTTGCAGACTTTTCCGGTTCGGAAGTGCGACAAACAAGGACCTGGAGACGGTCGGCGTTTCAACGAAACGATGAACGGCTCTAGTAGGGGAAACACAACCACATGGGCACCAAGCTGATGACGTCCACTTTCAAACGCGCGCCGATGCTTGTCGCTGCCGTGCTGTCGCTGATCCTGTCCAGCTTCGTGGCGCCGCCGGCAATGAGCCAGGAAGCGACGGAGATCGGGCCGGAGCACCTGGCACTGGCGCGCAAGTATGTCGACCTGACCGACACTGGCGGCCTCTACGAGGCGACAGTCGTGCAGGCGGGCATCAACACCTACAAGCAGCTGCTGCCGCAGAACCCGGAAATCTCCGAACCGCTCAATCTGGCGATCGAGGCCGTGATTGCCAGCTACAAGGGTCGCAAGGGCGAACTGTTCGACCAGTTTGCCCGCGTTTACGCCCTCTCTTTCACCCAGGAAGAGCTGCAGCAGATCGTCGATTTCTATTCCACACCGACCGGCACCAAGCTCGCCAAGTCGAACGCCGCGATGAGCGGCACCATCAACCGCATCATGGACGTCTTCTCCGGCAACCTGAGCCGAGAGTTCTTCGCCGCGGTTCGCGCCCAGCTGAAGGCCAAGGGTATCGACACCTGAGCTTGGGCACCCTATCTGATTGCAGGCCCCGCCATCGCGCGGGGCCTTTTTACGTTCGGGGTATGCGATGAGCGACAGTTACGATCTCGTGGTGATCGGCGCCGGTTCCGGCGGCGTGCGCGCGGCGAGGGTGGCCGCCACTTACGGCGCCAGGGTCGCCATCATCGAGGAGTACCGCGTCGGCGGCACCTGCGTGATCCGTGGCTGCGTCCCCAAGAAGCTGTTCGTCTATGCTTCACGCTACAAGGACCTGTTCGAACTCGCCCCGACTTTCGGCTGGGATGTCGGCACCCCGACTTTCGATTGGGCGACATTGGTCGCCAACAAGGACAAGGAGATCGCCCGGCTCGAAGCGGCCTATGTCGCCGGACTCGAAAAGCCTGGCGTCGAGATCATCCGCGATCGCGCCGTGCTCACCGGTCCCAACACCGTAATGCTGAAGTCCGGCCGTGAGCTCACCGCCAAGACCATCCTCGTCGCCACCGGCGCGCACCCGTTCATCCCCGACATTCCGGGCAAGGAACTCGCCATCACCTCGAACGAGGCGTTCCACCTCGAAAAGCTCCCGCACTCTATCCTCATCGAGGGCGGTGGCTTCATCTCGGCCGAGTTTGCCACCATCTTTTCCGGCCTCGGCGTCCACACCACCATCGTCTATCGCGGCGATCAGCTGCTCCGCGGCTTTGACGACGACCTGCGGACTGGCCTCGAGGCCGGCCTCGAGACGCGCGGCGTCAAGATCATCCACCAGACCAACGTGCGCAGCCTGCGCCAGACCGGTGACGACATCACCGTGAGCTTCTCCGACGGCGTCGACGCTCCGTACGGCGCCGTGATGTTCGCCACCGGCCGCAGCCCGAACACCGCGGGCCTCGGCCTCGAAGTA
>JBKJMF010000453.1:0-3281 GCA_046596525.1 Devosia sp.
CGCATGTACTCGGCGTAGCCGAAGCTGATGCGCCGACGGAGGCCCTGGTAGTGCACCAGGTTGCCGTGCACCTCGATGAGCAGCGCGGTCATATCGGACTGGATCCACTTTTCCTCCTGGTTCTGCTCCGTGTGATCGAGCAGCGGCTTCAGGAAGAGGTGGTATCCGAGGCCCTTGAGGAGTTCCCCGATCGGCGCGCGGGCGGACGGCGCCACCATGATGTCGATGTCGGTGAACGGACGATCGGACGGGGTGGAGTAGATCTGTCGGGCGAAGACCGGACCTTTGACGATCACCGCTTCGAGGTGGTTCTCGGCGATGTAGCGATCGACCTTTGCGGCGATGCCCTTGAGGTGCAGCGACAGGCCGATCAGCAGGGTGATCTCGCGCTGCGCTTCGGTGAGTGCAGGCGTGCTGTGCTGCGCGGCGAGTTTTCGCACCACGACCGGCAGAACGTTGTGATCCTCAGCCAGCTTGAGCAGCGGGTCGACGGCTGCTGTGGGTACGGCGACGGCGACGGCTTCCGGATCCGCGAGACTGCACAGCAGCTTGTCGAGCTCGGCGGCTGTCATGCGGTGATCTTCTCGATATTCAACGCCGCGAGCATGACCGTTGCGAGGTCGGTCGGGTTGGTGCCGGCCAGCAGCCGGTGGGTTGGGACGGCGCGCACCAGGCCGCCAAGGCGCTTGAACAGCTCGCGCTCGTCCTTCGGGACACCGGCCCGCGTGGAACGTACGTTGTCAGCGGCGGCCATGGCGAGCATGTCCGCCTTGCTGGCGGGCTCGGACCGGCTGGCGGCTGCCCCGCTGCGCTCGAGCAGGAAGACCGCCGCTATTTCGCGGGCGGCGATGCTCTCGACGCTGACAGTGGTGCGAAGGGCGGAGAGGGCGAGTGGCCGCTCGTCTTCGGCGCTCCAGTCGCCGCTCAGCAGCGGCTGAACCCAGGGCAGCATCTCGGCGGTGTGGCGATGCACCTTCAGGTTTCTCGGCAGACCCCATGCGGTCGGGCGATCGCCCGCTGTGCTGCAGGCCATGGCGTCGTCGGAACAGAGGCCGAGCCCGCCGGCGGCCAGCGCCAGGGTCGAGGTGGTCTTGCCCGCGCCGCTGCGGCCGAAGATCAGCGCGACGCGACCGTCCGGAAGGGCCAGGCCGGCGGCATGAACCAGGAACTGGTTTGCCGCGAGCAGTGCGGCCTGCAGCGCGAGCTGCCCGCAGGTCATGACGATCCGGTCCTCGGCGCCGGCTGCGACGATGATCGTGGCTTCGTGAGCATCGTCACGCAGCGTCAGGGATATCTGGCCCGGGAAGACCAGCACGCGCTGCCCGGGGACCTGCCAGAAGAGGGCATTGCCCTCGTCGAGGATTGGTCCCTCGTACAGCAACTCGGCGCCCTCCGGCATCGACGGAGGCTCACCTGAAGTGACGGTAAGGCCGAAGGCGAGACGCGTGGTTGGCAACGGGCGCGAGCGGCCGGCGAAGATGCGGCCGAAGATATCGACGAGCACGGGCTGGACGGCGGAGACGCGCAGGAAGGCACCCTGCATGTCGAAGAATTTCTGGATCAAACGCGCGCTCCCTGTGGGTCGGTATGGCCGGCTGGCGGGGCGGCGTGGACGTGGATCTGCACCTGGCCGGGGATGCGGGCGTTGATGACTTCGACGCCGTCGAGCGTTACCCAGCAATGAGCGGAGAGGGTCGGCCGGCCAACGGAGTTCGGGTCGACGGAGAAATGCAGTTGGGGCTGGTATCCGCAGCGTTGGAGCGCGGCAAAGCCGACCAACCCCGTGCGAAGGCAGCGATTGTTGCGCATGAGGATCGGCCACCGCGCCACGCGGCGAACGCCGCGGGCGACGTACGGGACTGGGAAATGCGGCCAGCTATTGGGCGCTGCGGCGGAGGCGTCGGCCAGAATGTCGGAGAACCCTCGGCCGGCGATGCGTGCTGGAAGCGTTCGCGCACTCAGCCAGAGGCGCAGACGGAACGCCAGCCTGTCTGGAAGCCCTGGGCCATGCTGCTCGATGGGCTCATGTGGCATGCACGATGATGCCTTCTGCAACCAGATCGGCGATCAGTTCGGGGAGGTCATCGGCGAGCGTGGCGGCGTCGATGTCGTACTCGTCGGACATCCGGCGTGCCACGTCATCGACATTGCGAACGCCATCCAGGTGCCGAAGGAAGGACAGAGACGATTCGTTGCACGAGTAGAGTTGCCCGCTGCGGAGCAACAGAATCACAGCACCCTCGCCCACTGGCTCGAACGAAACTTCGTCGCCGAGGCGGTACACTGCATCCATCTACGCACCAGAACGGAATCAGAGGGGTTCGGGGGCCAGAAACCCGGTCCCCGAACGATTAGACGTCTTTGCTAGAGATTGCCGTGATCGCCGCGAGTTTCTGCTCTTTCGTGAGCGTCGGCTTGGTGTAGGCCTTCTTCATGGTCATCCCCTTGTGGTACCAACTGGAGGTCGGCGACGCCGGTCCTATCCGGTCAATCACGTCCCCTTGCTGCTAGCGACGGCCGCGATCGACGCGAGTTTCTGCTCTTTTACGAGCATCGGCTTGGCGTACGTCTTCTTCATGGTTTGCCCTCAGTCGCCTGCCCCAACCGCAGACGGTCTGAGTAGATTACCAGAGCCGGCCCTATGAGGGAACTCTGGTCGCGCAACGGTGTGGGTAAAACCGACGACAACGGCTCACTCGGCGCGCCACCGTGTCCCCAGTCGGCGCCGACGAGCACCACGCAAAAGGGGTAGAGCCCACACAATGGCCAGCTCAACAGGTCAGTGCGCGCCGGAAACTGCAGCGATCGCGATTAGCTTCTGCTCCTTGACGAGCACCGGCTTAGTATAGGTCTTCTTCATCTGTATCTTCTGTCATTGGAGAGACCGGAACTGGGCCCCGGTCTCGTAGGTCAGCGACTCGAGACGCCGGACGTGATTGCCGAGAGCTTCTGCTCTTTGACGAGCGTCGGCTTCGCGTAGGTCTTCTTCATGATTTGCCCCCTGCATCACCGCCTAAGCAGCGATAAATTGTTGCAGGTTATCAGAACGGCACCGGGCCGCAACCGTCCGTCTAGGGCTTGCGGTAGAGCATCACGCGCTGGGCCAGTTCCTTGCCTTCGAAGCGGGTCACTTCGGCGACCAGGTTGGCGAAGTGACCATTCGCGACCAGCGGCTCGTCCGTCAGCAGCTTTGCCGCCGATATCGGCTCCGGCGCTTCGACGGTTTGCGGCAGGCTGACGCTGGGCGGTTTGGCCCGGAAGTCGTAGAGCGTGACGATGTA
>JBKJMF010000011.1:0-5770 GCA_046596525.1 Devosia sp.
CAAGCCCGCGCTCGCGACGATCGCCCTGTTCTACCTCGTCTTCCACTGGAACGAGTTCTTCCGGGCGATGATCTATTTGACCGACCAGACCAAATACCCGCTGCAGGTGGTGCTGCGACAGTTCGTGGTCGAAGGCGACAAGCTCGCCATCGTCGGCGCCGACAACGCCGCCAACAATATCGGCGTGGCGCAGATCAACCTCAAGGCGCTGAAGGCCGGGATGATCATCATCACCATCCTGCCCATCCTCGCCATCTACCCGCTGATCCTCAAGTTCTTCACCAAGGGCACCATGAGCGGAGCGCTCAAGGGATGAGGACCGAAGCGCAGATGTTGCTGCCAGCGACCCCTCGCCCCCCAGGGGAGAGGGTAGCGCAGCTCGGAGCGAAGCGACGTAGCGGAGCTTGGGTGAGGGGTGTGCTGCCGCGGAGAGCACTCTGCCGTCGCTTCACCCCTCAACCGGCGCTTCGCGCCACCTTCTCCCCTGAGGGGAGAAGGGTTCCAGCCACTACCTGCCAACCAGAACAACAAGCATAACGGAGGAGAATCCATGCTTAAGACCCTGCTTCTGACAACCACGGCGCTGGCGCTCAGCCTATCGCTGGCCATGCCGGCCAGCGCCCAGACGGTGATCCGTCTCGTCTCCAAGGACCTGCTCTCGACCAACCCGCCCGACGTCGCGCACATCGAGCGCATCGAAGCGGCGCTGAAGGCCCAAGGCACCGATCTCGACATCCAGATCGTCGACCTGCCGTCATCCGGCTATGCCGACGCGCTCGGCGTCATGCTGCTCTCGGGCGATATCCCCGACCTGATCTACTTCCAGGGCGGCGACGCAAAGATGGCCGACCAGGGCATCCTCGAAGACCTGAACCCCTGGATCGAGAAGTCGCCCAACCTCAAGGCCGCTCTCTGGCCGCACAATGTCGAGCGCCTGAAGAACTACCCCTATCTGCTGTACGTCTATCCGCCCCGCGCCCCGCAGCCCGTGATCCGCAAGGATTGGCTGGAAAAGCTCGGCATCGCGGCTCCGACCACGGTCGATGAGTACGAAGCCTTCTTCAAGGCCATCCACGACGCCGATCTCGATGGCGACGGCACCCCGGGCAACACCTTTGGTGTCACCACCGCCGACAACACCAACGAACTGGACTCGATCTTCAATCAGGCCTTCGGCATCACCGGCATGTGGATGAAGAATGCAGGCGGCGAGTGGGTGAACTCGCGCATCACCGACCAGGAGAAGGCCAAGCTCACCTGGTACGCCAAGCTCGGCGCCGAAGGCCTCTACGACAAAGAATACGTCACCTCGAAGTTCGACGTGAAGGAAGACAAGTTCTACACCGGCAAGGCCGGCGTGATCTTCGGTTCCTCGGCGGAAGTCATCGACATCTATGGCGGCAAGATGCGCCAGGCGCATCCCGAGACGCCAATCGAATTGGCACTGCTGCCGATCCCCAAGGGCCCCGGCGGCCAGGGTCTCTCGGCGACTGATGTGTCGAAGGAAAGCCGCGGCTTCGCTATCGCCACCACCTCGCCGAACAAGGAAGCCGTGGCAAAACTCCTCGACTTCATGGCGTCGACCGAAGGCCAGATGATGGACCGGATGGGCTTCGAGGGCGAGGAATACACCAAGTCCGGCGACACCTACACCATCACCGACAAGATGAGCACCTGGTACGCCCGCTTCTTCGCGGCATCCAACTTCGTGCCGCCGGTGGAGTGGAAGTCGGCTGCCGCCCAGGAGTCGCTGAAGAACGTCACGACATGGTTCAAGCCGGACAACGCCTTCGTCTGGCCGTCCGACTACGCCGCTGACCTCGATGCGACCGAGAACGTCTATCGCGCCTGGGTCTACAAGTTCATCTCCGGCGAAGCCTCGATGGACCAGTGGGACGCCTTTGTCGCCGAATGGAAGGCCGCCGGTGGCGACCGTCTCAACGAGTATGCCCGGACCAAGCTGAACGGCTAAGGCCCGGACCATCGCATCCCGCCCGTGGCGTCCTCCCACGACCGCGGGCGGGTGCGGTGCACCAGAACAAGCGGAACAGATCGTTATGCCCAATTCTCTTCGCGGCCGCGTCCGCGCCATGCTCCACGGCATCGCCCTCGGCGACGCGCTCGGCGCCCCGGTCGAAAAGCTGTCGGCCGCCGATATCCGCGCCCGCTATGGCCGGGTGACCTCGCTCGAGGCGCGCTGGCACAAGATGGACCTGCCGCCCGAGCAGCGGAACTATCGCGTGCGCGGCAACGGCATCGTCACCGACGACACGCTGATGACGCTGGCGCTGATGGACATCTATGCCACCGAGAAGCGCCATCTCGACGCCTGGGACATGGCCGACGGCATGGTGCGCCAGATCGCCTGGACCCCCCGCTGGATACCCGAGATGCAGCGCGAAGCAATGCTGATCGACCGCCTGTTCTACCCGGAAAAATGGATCTTCCAGCGCCACCAGCTGGCCAATTGCGACCCCCGTCAGGGCGGCATCGGCAACATGGTCAACTGCGGCGCCGCCATGTACGTGGCCCCGATCGGCGTGGTCAACGCCTGCGATCCGCGCGCCGCCTATGACGAAGCCATCGCCTTCGCCGCCGGCCACCAGGAGAGCTACGGCCTCGAAGCCGCCGGCGTCTTCGCCGCCGCCGTCGCCGCCGCCTTCGTCCCCGGCACCAACATCGAAGCGATCGTCCAGATCGCCCTCGGCCTCGCCAAGGACGGCACCCGCAACGCCATCGCCGATGTCGCCGAAGCCGCGACCAAGCTGAAGGGCAGGGACCACGCCGAAATCGTCGCCGCCTTCCACGCCGCCATCGCGCCCTATTCGCCGATGGGCGACGACGTGAACCACACCAAAGCCCGCGCCGGCCGCCTCACCGCCGCCTACCAGCCCTCGCGCCTCGGTGCCATCGAGGAACTACCGCTGGCGCTGGGCTTCGCCCTCGTCAACGACGGCGCCTTCCGCACGAGTATTGAGGACGGCATCAATTCCGGCCGCGACACCGACTCCATCGGTGTCATGGCCGGCGCCATCCTCGGCGCCATGCACGGCGAGAGCGTCATCGACACCGCCGACCGCGCTACCCTCGACAGCGCCAACCGCTTCGACCTCACTGCCGCGGCCGACCGCTTCACCGCCACCAGCACCGACATCCTGCTCGCCGACCGGCGGGCCCGCGAAGCTGCCGAACGCGGGCGAGACGACCTGTTCGCCGATTCCCCGACCGCCAGCGTCGTCAATCTCTGACCACCGGACCGTTCATGCCCCTGACCACGACTGAAATCTTCGACCGCATCTATGCCGGCTTCATCGGCAAGGCCATCGGCGTCCGCCTCGGCGCGCCGGTCGAGCCGACCATCTGGAGCTACGAGCGCATCCGCGACACCTATGGCGAGGTCACCCAGTACCTCCGCGATTTCAAGAATTTCGCCGCCGATGACGATACCAATGGCCCGGTCTATTTCATCCGCGCGTTGCGCGACTACGGGCTGAAAGCGACCGCAGCCGATGTCGGCCGCACCTGGCTCAACTACGCCGCCGAGGAGCACGGCATGTACTGGTGGGGAGGCTTCGGCAACTCCACAGAGCACACCGCCTACAAGAACCTGAAGTCCGGCATGGGAGCGCCCGAGTCCGGCTCCATCGCCACCAACGGCACCACCGTCGCCGAGCAGATCGGCGGCCAGATCTTCATCGACAGCTGGGGCTGGGTGAACCCCGGCAACCCCAAGCGCGCCGCCGACATGTCGGCCATGGCCGCCTCGGTCGCCCATGACGGCGATGGCCTCAACGGCGCACGCTTCTGCGCTGCCGCCATCGCCCAGGCGTTCGTCGCCAAGTCGATAGACGAGATCGTCGAGACTGGGCTGTCGACCATCGATGCGAACTCGACCTATGCCAAGGTCGCCCGCGCCGTGATCGACTTCCACAAGCAGAACCCCGCCGACTGGCGTCTCTGCCGCGACATGCTCACCGCCGACTGGGGTTATGACCGCTACCCCGGCGTCTGCCACATCATCCCGAACGCCGGCGTCACTGTAATGGCCATCCTCTACGGCGAGGGAGAACTGACCCGCACCGCCGAGATCGCCACCATGGCCGGCTGGGATACCGACTGTAACGCCGGCAATGCCTGCGCCATCGTCGGCACGTTCCAGGGCGTGCAGCCGAGCTGGGACAAGTATCGCCAGCCCATCAACGACTTCGTCATCGCCTCGGGCGTCATCGGCACACTCAACGTCGTCGATATCCCGAGCTTCGCCCGCGAGCTCGCCGTGCTCGCCCTCCGCCTCCGCGGCGAAGAAGCCCCGGCGCTCTGGGCCGAGGATTTCGAACGCCGCGGCGTCCGCTTCGACTTCGACGCCCCCGGCGCCACCCACGCCTTCCGCACCGAGCCGTTCAATCAGATCGAAGTGAAGGCCTCCTCGACCAAGGCCGGCCCGAACTCGCGCGGCAGCCTCGAAGTCCTGCTCGACCGGCTCGAGCGCGGGCAGGGCGGCCGGGTATTCTGGAAGCCGTTCTACCGCCGCGCCGATTTCGACGACGAGCGCTATCGCCCGATGTTCACGCCTCTTGCGGACAGCGGGCAAACCGTGAAGTTCAAGCTGCAACTCGACCCGTGGAACGGTGACGGCAACCTCCGCGTCGCCCCCTATGTCCGTCGCGCCATCTCCGGCGAGATCGTCGAAACCGGCGCCTGGCACGTGCCGTCCTCGGACGGCTGGCAGGACTACAGTTTCACCATCCCCGAGGGTGACGAGGCCATCGACGAGATCGGCGTGCTGGTCGAATATTTCGGCCGCCTGAAATTCCTCGGACGCCTGTTCCTCTCGGCGTTCTCGGTGTCGGGCAAGGGCAAGCTCGCCATCGACCCGAAGACCGAAAAGCAGGAATGGGGCGGCGTCACCCGCTTCACCTGGAACCGCGGCCACTGGTCCCTGCAGGACGGCGTCATCCACGCCCACACCGCCGAAGACGCCGACGCCTGGACCGGCAATGGCTACCTCCGCGATGTGACGGTCACCGCCGACCTCACCCCGCTGGCCGGCAAGTCGCACCTCGTCACCGCCCGCGTCCAGGGCACCAGCCGGTTCTACGCAGCGGGGTTTGAGAACGGTGAGGCGGTGATCATCAAGCAGGACCATGGCTCGACGGTGCTGGCCAGGGCGCCCTTCGCCATCAAGCCGGGCGAGGGACACAAGCTGGCGCTCACGATGAAGGGCGACAGCCTCAGCCTCAGCGTCGATGGCAAGGAAGTCGTCACCGCCAAGGACGGCAGCTTCCGCTACGGGCAGGCCGGCCTGCGCATGGCCTCCGCCGGTCGCATGACCGTGGCGCGGCTCGAAGTGGTCGAGCTGTGATCAGCTTCGACATCGGCGCGGATGGACCGCTGAAGGGCATCCGCGTCATCGACCTATCGCGGCTGGTGGCGGGCAACATGCTCTCCCTCCAGCTGGCCGATTTCGGCGCCGACGTCATCAAGATCGAGCCGCCGCAGGGCGATCCGCTGCGCGAGTGGCGCGATGACGGCCACTCGCTCTACTGGAAGACCTACGGCCGCAATAAGCGCTCGGTCGTGCTGAACCTGCGCCAGGCGCCGGAAATGGACGCCTTGAAGGCGTTGCTCCTCACGGCCGATGTGTTCATAGAGAACTTCCGCCCCGGCACGCTGGAAGAAATGGGCCTCGCCCCCGACACTCTCCTCGCCGCCAACCCCAACCTCATCATCGTCCGCATCTCGGGCTTCGGCCAGACCGGTCCCTACGCCC
>JBKJMF010000217.1:0-3252 GCA_046596525.1 Devosia sp.
GGTGGAGATCATCGCGCCCCACTCGGGCAGCGGCGGCTGTGCACCGAGCCCGATGAAGCCGAGGCCTGCGGCGGTCAGAATGATGCCCGCCATGTCGAAGGTCATGCGCACGATCACCGAACTCAGGCACATCGGGATGACGTGGAACACGATGATGCGGAACTCGCTGGCGCCAGCGAGGCGCACCGCGTTGACGTAATCCGAGTTGCGCACCACCAGTGCCTCGGCCCGCGCCAGACGGGCATAGGGCGGCCAGGCCGTGAGCGTGATCGCAAGTGCCGCATTGACGATGCCAGGCCCGAGCGCGGCTACGAACGCCAGCGCCAGCAGCAGCTTGGGGATGGCAAGGAACACGTCGGTGACGCGCATGAAGATCACGTCGACCCAGCCACCGACCGTGCCGGAGACCGCCCCGATAATCAGCCCGATCGGCGCCGAGGTGACGATCACCAGCGCCACGATCAGCAGCGTCAGCCGCGAACCGAAGATAACGCGCGAGTAGATGTCGCGGCCGAGTTCATCGGCGCCGAGCCAGAAGTTCGCACCGGGGGCCGCAAGCCTGTCGCCGAGGCTCACCAGATATGGGTCGTGCGTCGCGATCAGGGGTGCGAAAGCGGCGCATGCCAGCAGCAGCACGACGATCACCAGCCCGACCACGCCGAGCGGGTTGCGCATGAAGCGGCGGACGAAAACCTTGAACTCGGCCCAGCGGGCGGCGCGCACGGCGCGCTTCGGATCGTCGACGAGATCGGGGATGCTCATTTCGCGAACTCCCGCGAGCGCGGATCGAGCGCGCGATACAGCACGTCGCTCAGCATATTGAGAAGGACGAACACCACGCCGACCAGCAGCGTGCCGCCCAGCACGGCGTTCATGTCGGCGGCGAACAGCGATGAGTAGATGTAGTTGCCGATGCCCGGCCAGGAGAAGATCGTCTCGATCAGCACCGAGCCCTCGAGCAGCCCACCATACGAAAGCGCGATCACCGTCACCAGCGGGATGGCGGCGTTGCGCAGCGCATGCCCGGCGACGGCGCGGAGCTCGCTGGCGCCCTTGAGCCGCGCCGTCAGCACATACTCGCGGCTCAACTGATCCAGCATCACCGAGCGCGTCATCCGCGAGATATAGGCGAGGCTGTAATAGCCGAGCAGCAGCGCCGGCAGAGCCATGTGGCTGATGGCGTTGAGGAAGATCTCCCACTCGCCGGCAATGGCGCTGTCAATCAGGATCGAGCCGGTGACCCGGTCGACCACCCCGACATAGAACACATCGAGCTGCCCCGGGCCGGAGACCCAGCCGAGCAGATAGTAGAAGACGAACAGCCCGACGAGACCGAGCCAGAAGATTGGCACCGAATAGCCGACCAGCCCGACGACGCGCAGCAGGTGATCCGGCCACTTCTCGTGCCAGTAGGCCGAAGCGACGCCCATCGGCACGCCCAGCACCACGCCGATGATGAGGCCGAGGGTGGAGAGTTCGAGGGTTGCGGGGAAGAAATTCATCAGGTCGGTCAGCACCGGGCGGTTGGTGGCAAACGAAGTGCCGAAATCACCGCGCAGGAGCTTGCTGACATAATCCCAGAACTGCACCCAGACCGGCTTGTCGAGGCCGAGCTCCAGATACACCCGCTCATAGACCTCGGGCGGGGCCTTCTCGCCGACAATGGACAGCACCGGATCGATCGGCAGGATGCGGCCGATGAAGAAAGTGAGCGCGGCGAGACCGACAAGGGTGATGGCGACGGTGATCAGCCATGAGCCGATATCGACGAAGATGCGGAGGGGGCGGTTCATTGGGTTGCCCCGGCTGCGGATGGGCTGGTGCGGGAAGCGCACCCCCACCCCTGTCCCCTCCCCTCAGGGGGGAGGGAGACCCTCCCCACCGACCTTCGCTGCTCGAACACTGCGCGTGATGTGAGCGTCTCCCTCCCCCTTGAGGGGAGGGGACAGGGGTGGGGGTGGTTTGAGGCAGGGACTATCGTCAAACATCTCTCCGAGGACACTGTCCTCTCAGTCATCTTGGACGTGAAACCGGAGGCCGAGGCCTCCGGTTCAGAGTTGCAGATTATTCCTTCGTCACGCCGCCATAGCGGTCGTCCGAGAAGGTGATCCCGAGCACCACGCCCTTGACGTTCGAACGCATGGCAACCTTGCGGCTGTCCTGGAACATGTAGACGAACGGCGACGAGTCAGTGTGGGCGCGCTGGATTTCGTCGTACATCACCTTGCGCTTCTCGGTGTCCTGCTCCTGCACGGCGGCGAGGACCTGGTCCGAGAGCGGGCCGGAATCCCAGCCGAAGCGATCGGCGAGGTTGCCGTGCTGGCCGTCGGGATTGACCTTGTCGTTCACCGTGAACGCCTTGGCGTTCGAGTGCGGATCGGGATAGTCCGGGCCCCACAGGCCGAACCAGATGTCGAGATCGTGCGAGCGATAGCGGTCGAGCCACTGGCCGCCGTCAACCACCTGCAGGTCGAGCTCGATACCGGCCTGCGCCATGGTCGCCTGAACGGCCTGGGCATATTCGGTATAGGGCGGGACGTTCCAGACCACGGTCGCGAGCTTGATCGGCGTCGCAACACCGGACTCGGCGATCAGCGCCTTGGCCTTCTCGACGTCGAGCTTGTAGGGGTTGTAGTTGATGCCGCCCCCCAGGAACCCGTCCGGGATCATGGTCTGGTGCACCTTCACGGTGCCGCGGCCGATCGAGTCGGCGATGCCCTGGTAGTCCACCAGATACTTCATCGCCTCGACCACCTTTGGGTTGCTCAGCGCCGGATTCCGGAGGTTGAGGCCGAAGTAGTAGATCGTCGACGAGATGCCTTCCTTGACCGAAACATCGGCATTGCCCGACACGGCGCCGATATCGTCCGGCCCGAGCTTATTGGCAATGTCGATGTCGCCCTTTTCGAGCGCCAGGCGCTGGGTCGCGGACTCAGGCATGTGCTGGATAAAGATGCGCTCGACGCCCGGGGCAGTGCCCCAATACTTGTCGTTGCGGGTCAACAGGATCGAGACTTTCGGATCCCACTTGGTGAGAGCGTAGGGGCCCGAGCCAGCGGAATTGTCGGACTTCAGCCAGGCATTGCCGTAGTCGTTATTGCCTTCGGCGGTCTTGCCTTCGTGCTGCTTGACGAGGGCCGAGTCGACGATGCCGCCGGTGAACGACGAGAGCACGTAGAGCACGAAGCTCTGCGCGTACTTCTGGTCGACCTGCAGGACCAGGGTCGCGTCGTCGGTCGCCTTGATGCGCTC
>JBKJMF010000348.1:0-6495 GCA_046596525.1 Devosia sp.
CGCCGATGTCGATCCCCGCACGCTGCTGGTTCAGTTCCTGCGCGAGCATCTGCGGCTCACCGGCACGCATGTCGGCTGCGACACGTCGCAGTGCGGCGCCTGCGTCGTGCATGTCGACGGCAAGGCGGTGAAGTCCTGCACGATGCTGGCGGCGCAGGCCGCCGGGTCGACGGTGGTGACAATCGAGGGACTGGCCGATGGCGCGGATCTGCATCCGGTACAGGCGGCGTTCAAGGAACATCATGGCCTGCAGTGCGGATTCTGCACGCCGGGCATGATCATGGCGGCGACCGACATGATCGCGCGGCACCCTGAAGGGCTCGATGAAGCCACGGTTCGCGCCGAACTCGAAGGCAATATCTGCCGCTGCACGGGCTATCACAACATCGTCAAGGCCATTCTCGCGGCCTCCAAGACGATGGCGACGGCCGGCAAGAGCAAGGCCAAAAAGGCGGCCTGAGCCGGACAAACGTGGATAAGAATCGTCCTACCGCGAGCGTGTAATCAAGAAAATGACATCAGAACCAATAGCTTAGCCTGAAAATCCCTTTCTGATCGGCAGTTTTTGTTCACAAGCCTCGCCTGACGTTGAAATTGGCAGTTCTGGAGGAACGCTTTCATGGGAATCGAAGGGATCGGCGCACGCGTTGCGCGCAAGGAAGACAAGAGGTTCATCACCGGGGCCGGGCGGTATGTCGACGACATGGTTGTACCGGGAATGAAACACGCGGCATTCGTGCGCAGCCCCTATGCCCACGCCAAGATCAAGAAGATCGACGTCAAGGCGGCCAAGGCGATGCCGGGCGTGCATGGCGTATTGACCGGCAAGGAACTGAAGGCCGATGGCATCGGCAATCTGATCTGCGGCTGGATGATCCATTCCAAGGACGGCTCGCCGATGAAGATGGGCGCGTGGTCGCCGCTCGCCTTCGACACGGTGCGCTATGTCGGCGACGCGGTGGTGATCGTGGTGGCCGACACCAAGAGCCAGGCGCGGGACGCCGCCGAGGCGGTCGACATCACCTACAAGGAACTGAAGGCCGTCACGGACGCCTCGAAGGCGATGGCCAAGGGCGCGCCGCAGATCCATCCGGAAGCCGACAACAACCTGATCTTCGACTGGGATCTCGGCAATGCCGACGAGACCGCAGCGGCCTTCAAGAAGGCGGCGCATGTCATCAAGCTCGACATACTGAACAACCGGCTGGTTCCCAACGCCATGGAGCCGCGCGCAGCCCTGGGCCACTACGACAAGGCAGAGGATCACTACACCTGCTGGACGACGTCGCAGAACCCGCATTTGGCGCGGCTGGTGATGAGCGCCTTCTACAATGTCGCGCCGGAAAACAAGCTGCGGGTCATCGCGCCGGACGTCGGCGGCGGCTTCGGCTCGAAGATCTATATCTACCCGGAAGAGATCGTGTGCCTGTGGGCCTCCAAGAAGACCGGCGTGCCGGTCAAATGGGTTGCCGACCGCACCGAGAGTTTTCTCACCGACGCGCATGGCCGCGACCATCACACGCATGCCGAGATGGCGTTCGACAAGGAACACAAGATCCTCGGCCTGAAAGTCGAGACGCAGGCCAATCTCGGCGCCTACATGTCGCTGTTCTCATCGGCGACGCCGACCTATCTCTACGCGACGCTGCTGTCGGGCCAGTACAACATTCCGGCGATCCATGCCAATGTGAAGGCGATCTACACCAACACCGCGCCGGTCGATGCGTATCGGGGGGCGGGGCGGCCGGAAGCCACCTTCGTCATGGAGCGGCTGATGGAGACGGCGGCGCGCCAGCTTGGCGTCTCGCCGGTCGATCTCCGGCGCAAGAACTTCGTCACGAGCTTCCCGCACCAGACGCCGGTCATCATGTGCTACGACGCCGGCGACTACGGCGCATCGCTTGATGCGGCGCTGAAGGCTTCCGACCATGCCGGCTTCGCCAAGCGCAAGGACAAGGCCAAAAAGGCCGGCAAGCTGCGCGGCATCGGGCTGTCGTGCTACATCGAGGCCTGCGGCATCGCGCCGTCGGCGGCGGTGGGTTCGCTGGGGGCAGGCGTGGGCCTCTGGGAAAGCGCGGAAGTCCGCGTCAACGCGGTCGGCACGATCGAGGTGCTGACCGGCTCGCACAGCCACGGCCAGGGTCATGAGACGACCTTCGCGCAGCTCGTCTCGGGCCGGCTCGGAATCCCCATCGAGAACGTCTCGATCATCCATGGCGACACCGACAAGGTGCAGATGGGCATGGGCACCTATGGCTCGCGCTCGGGCGCGGTCGGCATGTCGGCGATCTTCAGGGCGCTGGAAAAGGTCATCGCCAAGGGCAAGAAGGTCGCGGCCTATGTGCTGGAGGCCGACGAGGCCGACATCGATTTCGCGGACGGCAACTTCAAGGTGAAGGGCACCGACAAGATCCTCGATTTCGGCTCCTGCGCGCTGCAGGCCTATGTCGCGCACAAGTTCAACGGCCAGGATCTCGAGCCGGGGCTGAAGGAAGGGGCGTTCTACGACCCGACCAACTTCACCTTTCCGGCCGGCGTCCATATCTGCGAATGCGAGATCGATCCGCAGACCGGCGTCACCAAGATCGAGCGCTGGGCTGCGGTCGATGATTTCGGCATCGTCATCAACCCGATGATCGTCGAGGGCCAGGTCCATGGCGGCATCGCCCAGGGCGTCGGCCAGGCGCTGCTGGAGGGGGCGAAATACAACGCGGACGGGCAGCTCGTGACCGCGAGCTTCATGGATTACTGCATGCCGCGGGCGCATGACCTGCCGTCCTTCGATGTCGGCATGACCGTGACGCCGTGCCCCTCCAACCCGCTCGGCATCAAGGGCTGCGGCGAGGCCGGCGCGATCGCCGCCCCGCCGGCCGTGATCAACGCCATCACCGACGCGCTCGGCCATGAGGACATCGCCATGCCGGCGACGCCGCAGGCCGTCTGGCGCGCGGCGCAGAAGAGCATCAAGAGAATGGCAGCCGAATAACTCTCGCCGTCATCCCGGACAAGCGGCGAAGCCGCGCCACTCCGGGATCCATCATAGAGCACCAACTGAACTCTAGGATGGATCCCGGATCTCCGCTTCGCTCCGTCCGGGATGACGTCCGCGAAATACAGCAAGGGATCGGATCAAATGTACGCCTTCGCCTATCACCGCCCCGCCACCGCCCGCCAGGCCGCCGGCCTCCTCGCCAAGAAGGAGGACGCCAAGCTGCTCGCCGGCGGGCACACGCTGCTGCCGACGATGAAGCAGCGGCTCGCCTCCCCGGCGCATCTCGTCGATCTCGGGGCCTGCGCCGATCTCAAGGGCATCGAGCGCAAGGGTCGCAACCTCGTCATCGGCGCGATGTCGACCCATGCCGAGGTCGCGGCCTCGGCTGTCGTGCAGGAAGCGATTCCGGGCCTTTCCTGGCTCGCCTCGCATATCGGCGACCCGCATGTGCGCCATCGCGGCACGATCGGCGGCTCGGTCGCCAACAACGATCCGGCGGCGGACTACCCCGCCGCATGCCTGGCGCTGGGCGCGACGATCGTCACCAACAAGCGCAAGATCGAGGCGGACGCCTTCTTCACCGGGCTCTACGAGACCGCGCTGGAGGAGAGCGAGATCATCACCAGGATCGCCTTTCCGGTCGCCTCGAAAGCCGGCTACGCCAAGTTCCGCAACCCGGCCTCGCGCTACGCGCTGGTCGGGGTGTTCGTCGCCAAGCGCGGCTCGGACGTGCGGATCGCTGTGATCGGTGCAGGCGAGGGCGGCGTGTTTCGTTGGCCGGAGGGGGAGGCTGCATTGAAGACCCGCTTCGCGCCGAAATCGCTCGATGGCGTCAAGGCCTCGGCCAAGGGCATCAATGCCGACATGCATGCGGACGCCGAGTATCGCGCCCATCTGATCGGCGTGATGGCCAAGGAGGCCGTGGCGCGGGCGGTGGGCAAGTAGAGCTGACCTGAAGGCAACACGGTGCGGTTCTGGGAGTTCGTTCTGACCGCCCTCGTGGCCGAACTGACGCCCGGGCCGAATATGGGCTACCTCGTGGCGCTCAGCCTCGCCAATGGCTGGCGCGCCGGCATGGCCGCGGTTGCAGGTGTCGCCATTGGGCTTACGCTTCTTGGTCTTGCGACCGCGTTTGGCTTCGCCCTTGTCAGTGAGCAGTTTCCGCAGGCCGCGCTGGCGTTGCGCCTTGCCGGAATCGCCTATTTGCTATGGCTTGCCTTCGATGCGTGGCGGGACCCGCCGCCGGAGAGGGGCGATGCGCTCGCCCTGTCATTTCGGCGCGGGCTGTTGACCAACCTGCTCAATCCTAAAGCGGCCGTCTTTTATGTCGCCGTCATTCCGCTCTTCCTCGCAGTACCGCCACCGCGCGACCAACTCCTGCTGCTGACCGGCGTGTTCGTCGTCGTCGCGACCATCGTTCATGCTGCACTGGTGCTCGGAGCGAGCAGCGCCCGTAAAGTGCTCTTCCATCCGGCACGCGAGCGTGCAATCCGTCGCAGCGCAGCCATCGGAATGGCAGGAGTCGCGTTATGGTTTGCTTGGTCGACCCGCTGACATCGCCATGCGCCGGGCGATCAGCCTTATCTGTGACTGGACGCTGATTGGCATGACAACCCCGCTTCCCACCTCCATCGACGCCACGCTCTCTCTTCTCCAATCCCAGGGCTATGTCGCCGACCGCTCGCTCGCGACCGTGCTGTTCCTGGCGCTGCGGATGAAGCGGCCGCTGCTGCTGGAGGGCGAGGCCGGCACCGGCAAGACAGAGATCGCCAAGACGCTGGCCTCAGGCCTCGGCCGCAAGCTGATCCGGCTGCAATGCTATGAGGGGCTCGATCTGGCGTCCGCCGTCTACGAATGGAACTATGCCGGGCAGATGATGGCGATCCGGCTCGCGGAAGCAGGCGGCGCGACGGGCGATCGTGACAAGCTCGAAGCCGACATCTTCTCGGAAAAATACCTCGTCAAGCGGCCGCTTTTGCAGGCGCTGGAACCGCAGGAAGGCGGGCCGCCGATC
Organism: Devosia sp.; assembly: GCA_046596525.1. Lineage (GTDB taxonomy): Bacteria > Pseudomonadota > Alphaproteobacteria > Rhizobiales > Devosiaceae > Devosia_A. The sequence goes on from JBKJMF010000348.1 coordinate 5,007, forward strand.
CTTCTGATCGACGAGCTCGATCGCACCGATGAGGCGTTCGAGGCCTTCCTGCTGGAGGTTCTGGCCGATGCGCAGGTGACGATCCCGGAGCTCGGCACCATCAAGGCCGTCGAGCCGCCGATCGTGATCCTGACCTCGAACCGCACGCGCGAGATCCACGATGCGCTGAAGCGCCGCTGTCTCTATCACTGGGTCGGCTATCCCGACGCCCCGCGCGAACTCGCCATCCTGAAGGCGCGTGCGCCCAACGCCCCGGCGAAGCTCGCCAGGCAGGTCGTCGCCTTCGTGCAGGCGATCCGCAAGGAGGAGCTGTTCAAGGCGCCCGGCGTCGCCGAGACGCTCGACTGGGCGAGCGCGCTGGTCGAACTCGACGCGGTGGCGCTCGATCCGGCGCTGGTCTCCGATACGCTCGGCGCGCTGCTGAAGTATCAGGACGACATCCAGGCGATGCAGGGCTCGAAGGTGAAGGAGCTGCTGGATCAGGTAAAGACCGAGGCGGGGCGCTAGTGCCATTCCCCTCCCCACAAGGGGGAGGGCAGGAGCCATGACGATCAACGGAGGCCAAACTCATGAACAGCGACATCAAGGCGATCGAGGCGGCGACCTGGACCTATCTCAACGGTCTCTACGAGGGCGATGTCGGCAAGCTCGAACAGGTCTTCCATCCGACGAGCGCGCTGACTTCGGCGCAGGAGGACGGCCATATCAGGATCGTGCCGCGGGCCGAATGGTTCGAGGCGGTGCGCAACCGGCCATCGCCGAAAGCGGCCGGCCTGGCGCGCTCGGACCATATCCTGACCATCGACCTCGTCGGGCCGACGCTGGCGCTGGTGAAGGTCAAATGCCAGATGCCGCCGCGCTATTTCACCGATCTGCTCTCGTTCCTGAAGGTAGAGAGCAAATGGGTGATCGCGCAGAAGGTGTTCATGACGGAGACGCAAGGGTGAGCGAGCCGTATCCAGCGAGGCGCGAGGAACCCTTCTCCCGGATGGGAGAAGGCCAGGGATGAGGGACTGCCATTGATCGCGGAAGCGAGACGGAGCCGTTGCGCCTCCTCGCTGCTACGGCAGGCCCTCATCCGGCCCTCCGGGCCAGCTTCTCCCATCCCGGAGAAGGGTAGAGGCGTTGTGGCTGTCACAACGATCTCGTCTCAATGACCGGCAAACTCCCCGAAAACGTCGCCTATTTTGCCCGCGCGCTGCGTATTGCCGGCGTGCCGGTCGGGCCCGGCGCGGTGATCGAGGCCGTCGAGGCTCTGGCCGGTGGCGCGCTTGGCGCGCGCGACGACGTCTACTGGGCGCTGCATGCGATCTTCGTGAAGAAGCATGAGGACAGCGTCGTCTACGATCAGGCCTTCCGCCTGTTCTGGCGCAGGCGGGCGTTGATCGAGAAGCTGATGGCGCAGATGTCGCCGGTTTCGCCCGGCCCGGACTCGCCGCCCGAGAAGGCCGAGGCCGGGGCGTTGCGCGTCGCCGAGGCCTTCGCGCCG
>JBKJMF010000244.1:0-3472 GCA_046596525.1 Devosia sp.
CCCCTGGTACATCGAAGCCATCGCCTCGCTGATCCGCATCATCGCCCAGTGCTTCCAAGACATCCGCCCCGAGCTCGACGAAACGACCGCCCGCCAGTCCGGCCAACTGGTCTTCGCCTCCATCCACTCCGTCGTCTCCCTCGACAGCTCCGGCCGCCTGAGCCTCGTGATGGACCGCGACATCTCCAAGGTCGTCCACGAACTCGTCGACATGCACATCCTCGCCTACACCCACCGGGCGAAGTAGGGGCAGGGCGTAAAGTAACCGCATTTCGCCCGCCCCGGTGTCATCCCGGCGAAGGCCGGGGCCCATCCTGAGATATCTCAGCGTAGCCACAACCGACCCACCCCACCGGCCGTCGTCCCGGCGAAAGCCGGGACCCAGTGCGCTGCCCCCTCCCGACGAACGCCCTCTCCGACCCATCCGTGAAAGACCGGATAGCGCAGCTTCTCTGGTATCCACCGAGCAGTGGGTCCCGGCTTTCGCCGGGATGACGACGGTGGGTAGACCACCCTCCACACCCACACCCCAGCTCATTGACTCAACTTAGCTTCAACCCCAATCTAAACGACGTTCAATTTCCACTTGAACACCGTTTAAAACCCTGTATGTTGACCGTCGTGAACAGCGTTCAATTAAACGCCGACACCAACCGAAGGGAGACGTACTGCGATGTTGAACGTTCTGAAGACTTTGTTCCGGGGTGCCTCGGCCCGCGCCGAAGAGCAGCTCACCGACCACTTCGCCATCGACCTGATCGAGCAGAAGATCCGAGAAGCCGAAGGCGCGCTGTCGCTCGCCAAGACCACCCTCGCCGCCCTCATCATCCGCCAGCGCAACGAAGAGCAGACCCTCAATCGCCTCAATACCCAAATCGCCGATCTCGAGACCCGGGCCCGCCAGGCGCTGACCGCCGGCCGCGAAGATCTCGCCGCCGACGCCGCCTCGGCCATCGCCAATCTCGAGAACGAGCGCGCCGTTCGCCGCGACACGCTCGATCAGTTGGCCAACCGCGTCGCCCGCACCCAGGCCGCAGTGGAGAAAGCCCACCGCCGCATCATCGACCTGCGCCAGGGCATGATCTCGGCCCGCGCCGCCGACGCAGAGCGCAAGGCGCAGAAGTCGCTGAACCGCTCCATCGGCTCCACCACCTCGATCCGCGAAGCCGAGGAACTGATCGCCCGCGTCGTCAACGGTCCCGATCCCTTCGCCGAAAGCGAAGTGCTCGAGGAGATCGATGCGGGTCTCAGCCAGACCGGCATTCGCGACCGCCTCGGCGAAGCCGGCTTCGGCGACAAGACCAAGGTCCGCGCCGACGACGTGCTCGCCCGCCTCAAGTCCACGACCACCCTCTAAGCCTCAACTCCATCCAAACCCAAAGGGACCCTGAAAATGAACGAGAACAACCAGATCTACATCGCCTTCAACGCCGCCGGCGTCGCCGCCTCGCTCTTCTTGCTCTCGCTGTCGCTCTGGCTCGCGCCGGTCGACCTCTCGACCAAGGGCTACTGGGGCATGGGCGTTGTGCTGCTGATGGGCAGCCTCGTGAACTTCGTCAAATACCGCTCCGACGACCGCAACGCCCGCGACGTCGTCCGCCAGCTCGAGCAGGCCAAGAACGAGAAGATACTCAAGGACTACGTCGGCAACCAGTAACACCGGTCATGTATTGGCCCCGGAGCGCAAGCTTCGGGGCCCTATGCTTGCCAACACGCACCGGCCCCACCTCCCCCTAGACGGGGGAGGCAAGCGTAGCTTGTGAGCGCAGCGAACTAGCGCAGCTCGGAGGGGGTGCGCCACACGCGCAGTGCCCTCGGGCGGCACATTGCCTTTTCCCCCGCTCCGCCCCATTCTCCGCTTCGACTAACCGGTCAACCCGGGCGACTAAGGGCAGGGGATTCCATGCAAAAGATCATCGCCGCGCTCGATCAGCGGCGCACTGACGCCCGTCTCGGCGGCGGCCAGAAGCGGATCGATGCGCAGCATAACAAGGGCAAGCTCACCGCCCGCGAGCGTCTCGATGTCCTGCTCGATCCGGGCAGCTTCGAAGAATACGACATGTTCGTCACTCACCGCGCGGTGGATTTCGGCATGGAACAGAACATCATCCCCGGCGACGGCGTCGTCACCGGCTGGGGCACCATCAATGGCCGCCTGACCTACGTCTTCAGCCAGGACTTCACGGTTTTCGGCGGCTCGCTCAGCGAAACCCACGCCCAGAAAATCTGCAAGATCATGGACCTCGCCGTGCAGAACGGCGCCCCGGTGATTGGCCTCAACGACTCGGGCGGCGCCCGCATCCAGGAGGGCGTCGCGGCCCTCGGCGGCTATGCCGAAGTGTTCTGGCGCAACGTCCAGGCCTCGGGCGCCATCCCGCAGATTTCGGTGGTCATGGGCCCCACCGCCGGCGGCGCGGTCTATTCCCCCGCCATGACCGACTTCATCTACATGGTGAAGGACACGTCCTACATGTATGTGACCGGCCCGGACGTGGTGAAAACCGTCACCTCCGAGATCGTCACCCACGAAGAGCTCGGCGGCGCCTCGACCCACACCAAGGTCAGCTCCGTCGCCGACGCCGCCTTCGACAACGACATCGAAACCCTCCTCGAAGTCCGCCGCCTGTTCGATTTCCTGCCGCTCAGCGCCGCCGACAAGCCGCCGGTCGTCGCCGTCAACGACACCATCGATCGCGCTGAGCCCAGCCTCGACTCCTTGATCCCCGACAGCGCCCAAAAACCCTACGACATGCGCGAGGTGATCCTCAAAATCGCCGACGAAGGCGATTTCCTCGAGATCCAGAAGGACCACGCCGGCAACATCCTCGTCGGCTTCATCCGGTTGAACGGCGGCACCGTCGGCGTCGTCGCCAACCAGCCGCTAGTGCTGGCCGGTTGCCTCGACATCAACAGTTCCAAGAAAGCCGCCCGCTTCATCCGCTTCTGTGACGCCTTTTCGATCCCCATCCTCACCCTCGTCGACGTCCCCGGCTTCCTCCCCGGCGTCGCCCAGGAATACGGCGGCATCATCAAGCACGGCGCCAAACTCCTCTTCGCCTACGCCGAAGCCACCGTCCCCAAAGTCACCGTGATCACGCGCAAAGCCTATGGCGGCGCCTACGACGTCATGGCCTCAAAGCACATCCGCGCCGACGTCAACTACGCCTGGCCCACGGCAGAGATCGCGGTGATGGGCGCCAAGGGTGCGACTGAGATCCTCTACCGCTCCGAACTGTCAGACAAAGACAAGATCGCCAAACGCACAGCGGACTACGAGGCCCGCTTCGCCAACCCCTTCGTCGCCGCCGAACGCGGCTTCATCGACGACGTGATCATGCCGCATGAGACCAGGCGCCGGGTAGCTAGGTCGTTCGAGGTGCTGAAAGGCAAGAAGGCGGTGATCCCGCTGAAAAAGCTCGGGAACATCCCGCTGTGACCCCGATCCCTCAGTCGTATCCCTCCCCCTTGTGGG
>JBKJMF010000467.1:0-2987 GCA_046596525.1 Devosia sp.
CATGCCGCCCCAGGCGACGAGGAAGCCTGAGATCACCGAGGTGGTGAGAAAGCCGATGCCTCCGACCATGCCGACGAGACCGTTGGCCTTGTCGCGCCGGTCCTCGGGGATGAGGATGGTCACCAGCGTCGGCAGCGCGATACTGCGGATATTGCCGGCGATGACGCCGAGCATTACCAGCAGCACGAACAGCCAGAGATGCCAGCCATAGGGGTTGGTGAACCACTCGTGCGGCACGACCAGCAGCAGGGCGAGCGAGAGCGCATAGAAGATCAGCGACACGACGCTGGAGCCGAGCATCGCAAGCTTCTTGGGATAGTGTTCGACGAGGCTGCCGAACCAGAACCCGAAGCCCGCCGTCAGCACCAGGTAAACACCGGCGATCATGCCGGTGGCAAATACCGAGTGGGTCTCGAGATAGACCCAGAAGGTCAGCGCGAACCACACGGTGAAGTTGGTGATGTTGGCAACGAGATTGTTGCCGAGGATCTGGTGAAACGGGTTCATCGTCGCCTGACCGGTGAATGCCTGGGGGAGACATGGAGGTTGTCGCGTCGGCATGCAAACCGCAACGTCCGTTTCGCCGGGCCGGTTCCCGCTCGGACCGTACGGTAACGCACCGTTAAGCCTAGTTCGCGACTTCGCGCCCGCATTTACCAAGCGTAATCCATGCGGCGCCTAGCGTTCCTTCACATAGATCAAGGTCGGCGTTCGCGCCGGCCTCTCGTGGGGGCATGGGGCATGGTTAGCTGCTTTGGCAGGTCGTTGCGGTATGGGTTGCTTGCCGCGGCCATTACGGTGTTGCCGCTCACCGGCTGCAGCTCGATCGGGTCCAGTGCATTCGGCGGCAACAAGCTGGCGGTCGCCGAGATCTCCAACATCGGTACCTACACGCCCGATGGGGCGCTGACCGAGGCCCGGGCGCACTTCCGCAATGCCAACTACGGCTACTCGGCTGCGTTCTACAAACGCGCCGTCGAACTGACGCCCGACAACCCCGAGGGCTTTGTCGGGTTAAGCGCGTCTTACGACCGGCTCGGCCGCTTCGATCTGTCCGATCGGGTCTATGCCGCGCTCTACCAGATGTCGGGCGGCACGGCGCAGTACTTCAACAATGTCGGCTATTCCTACATGCTGCGCGGCAACCTCTCCGAGGCGCTGAAGAACTTCCGCAAGGCGCAGAAGCTGGATCCCGATAACCTGGTGGTCGCCAACAATATCCAGATCCTGCAGCGCGCCGCGGCCGAAGCCCGCGCCTGACGGCAGAAACGCCAAGGGCGGTGTCTCGTCGACCCCGCCCTGATGACTCCAAGCTCTTTACAAGATCATTCGCCGGCAGCAGGCTGTCCGATCACCGGGCCGTCCTTGCCCAGCCCCTTGGTGTTGTACATCGACGCCCTCATGGGGTTGGTGGTCTGCTGCGCCAGGTTGGCCCTTACCGCATTGCCGGCGCTGTAGCCGACGCGGTCGGTGCGCTGCATGTAGTCGTAGCTGCAGCCGCCCATCACGGCGAGCAACGCGATTGCCGCGGCGACCTTGGCCACCGATGAGGTTTCCCGGTTCAACTGCCGCTCCGCAGGTCGATGATGTAGCCGTAGGGTCCGACGACGCCGTCGCCGGCCTGGAAATTCTTCAGCATCTTGGGCGTCACTTCCATCTGTCCGAGCGCGAAGAACTCGAGGTCGTTGGCCGGCTGCGTTGCGTCGAGCGGCGTTGCCGCTACCTGGCCAGGGGTGTTCGGCTGCACCAGCCGCGGCGTGACGATCACCACCAGTTCGGTATCGTGTTTCTGGAAGCTCGAGGACTTGAAGAGCGAACCGAGGATCGGCACGTCGCCGAGCCAGGGCAACTGGCTTTGGTTGAGGTCGGTATTGCTCTGCAGCAGGCCCGCTACCGAGAAGCTCTGGCCGTCGCGCAGCTCCACCGTCGCATCGAGGTTGCGGGTATTGAAGATCGGGTCGCCGTCTTTCGTGAAGCCATTGATGCCGCTGACTTCCGGGGTCAGGTGGATCTGGATGCGGTCGTCGTCGAGTACCACCGGCTGGAACACCAACCGCACGCCGAAATCGCGATAGCTGATGGTGGCGTTGCCGTTCTCGTCCGCCACCCGGATCGGCACCTGGCCGCCGGCCAGGAAGCTGGCATTGACACCCGACAGCGTCGTCAGGTTCGGCTCGGCCAGGGTGCGCACCAGCGCCTTGCCTTCGAGCGCATTGATCGTAGCGTTCAGGTTGATGCCGCCGCCCGTCGAAATGATGTTGGTCACGAACGAGGCGAACGAGCTGCCCTCGGACGGGCTGTCAATCGTGGTGCCGCCGATTTTGCCGCTCCACTGAATGCCCAGATCGCGCCCGGCGTCGCGCTGTGCTTCGAGGATGCGGACTTCGAGATTGACCTGTTGGCCGCCGCTGAGCGTCATGGTGTTGATGATCGCCGGGCTGCCGTACTGCGCCACGATGTCGAGCACCTTCTGCATGGTGACGCTATCGGTGACCGTGCCGCCGAGCCGGACGCGGCCGTTGACACTGCTGACCTTGACTTTGGAGTTAGGGAGCGCGGCTCGGATCGAGCGGGCGATGTCATCGGTATCGACGCCGACCTCGACCGCCAGCAGCCCGACCGGCGCGCCTTCCGCCGAATAGAGGTTCACCGTGGTGGTGCCGAAGCCCTTGCCGACGAGGTAGAGCGACTTGTCGGTGATCGGCTGTGCATCGGCAATCAGAGGGTCGGCCGAGACGATCTTGAACACCGGGTCGGAGATGGTGACGGTCACCGCCTGCGACACCGGCAACTTGATCCGCATCACCGAAGTGGTTTTCAGATCGTAGTTCACCGTCTGCGCCAGCGCCGGGCTCAAGGCCGCCGCCAAGAGCGTGCCGACCAGCATGGCCAGCCCCAGCGCCCACCTAACCCACTGGGACAGCAGCGTTCTGCCAATGCCCCGGTCCGCGATCTGTTCGTGCATTTGTGCTAACGTTCTCAAGCAA
>JBKJMF010000469.1:0-6782 GCA_046596525.1 Devosia sp.
GATGGGGCCGAGCCCGCTGATCCTGGCGCTGGCAAATCCGAACCCGGAGATCATGCCGGAGGTGGCGAAGGAAATCCGGCCCGACGCCATGGTCTGCACCGGGCGCTCGGACTATCCCAACCAGGTCAACAACGTCCTCTGCTTCCCCTTCATCTTCCGCGGTGCGCTCGACGTCGGCGCCACCACCATCAACGAGGAAATGAAGCTGGCAGCGGCGCAGGCCATCGCCAAGCTCGCCCATGACCCGGGGCTGGAGGTGTCGCCGTCCGGGCAGCCGGCGGTGTTCGGGCCGGACCACATCATCCCGAACCCGTTCGACCAGCGGCTAATCCTCCGCATCGCGCCGGCGGTGGCGCGCGCGGCGATGGCCTCAGGGGTGGCGAAGCGCCCGATCACCGATTTCCAGGCCTACCACGACAGCCTCAACCGCTTCGTGTTCCGTTCCGGGCTGGTGATGAAGCCGGTGATCGACAAGGTGATCGGCCAGCAGAAGCGCATCGCTTTTGCCGACGGCGAGGACGAACGCGTGCTGCGCGCGGCGCAGGTGCTGATCGAGGACCGCATGGCGCTGCCCATCCTGATCGGCCGCCCGCAGGTTATCGAAAGCCGGCTGCAGCGCTTCGGGCTGACCATCAAGCCGGGCCGTGATTTTGAGGTGGTGAACCCGGAGGACGATCCGCGCTATCGCGACTATGTCGAGCTGTTCCACTCGCTGGTCGGCCGCAACGGCGTGACACCGGATATCGCCAAGACCATCGTCCGCACCAACACCACAGTGATCGCGGCGCTATCGGTGAAACGCGGCGAGGCCGATGCAATGCTCTGTGGGTTCCAGGGCCGCTTTATCAAGCATGTGCGCGATATCCGCTCGATCATCGGGCTGCAGGAGGGTGTGAAGGACGTTTCGGCGCTTTCCATGCTGATCATGCCGCGCGGCGTGTTCTTCCTCGCTGATACCTACGTTAACGTCGACCCGACACCAGATGAGCTGGTGGCCATCGCGCTGCAGGCCCGCGACCATCTCAAGCGCTTCAACATCGAGGCCAAGGCGGCGCTGCTGAGCTACTCCAACTTCGGCTCGCGCGACGGCGATACCGCCTTCAAGATGCGCGAGGCCTACCAGAAGCTGAAAGCAGTGGCGCCCGAGATGATCCTCGAGGGCGAAATGCAGGGCGACCTGGCGCTGAACGAGGACCTGCGCAGCCGCTATATCCCCGACTCGGTGCTGGGCGGCGAAGCCAACCTGCTGCTGTTCCCGAACCTCGATAGCGCCAACCTGTCGATGACGCTGCTTAAGGAAATGAACAACGCCCTGGCCGTCGGCCCGATCCTGATGGGACCGCGTGCACCGGCCCACATCCTTGCCCCCTCGACCACCAGCCGCGGAATCGTCAATATGACGGCAATTGCCGCCAGCGAAGCGGTTGCATTGGGAGAGAGGGTCGGATGATCCGCCATAGTGTTATTTTTGTTTTGAAGCATGCGCACGGCTCGCTGCAGGAAAAGGCCTTCCTGCGCGACGCCCTCGTGCTGAAGGAAATTCCGGGCGTGAAGAAATTCGAGCAGCTGCGGCAGGTCTCGAAGAAGAACGACTACGAGTTCGGCTTCTCGATGGAGTTCGCCGATCAGGCCGCCTACGCCGCGTATGACGCTCACCCCAAGCACGTGAAATTCGTGAAGGAACGCTGGGAGCGCGAGGTGGAGCGGTTTTTGGAGATTGATTACGTGCCGGTGTGACGCTAGTCCTTCGGCGCTAGGCGCGGATCGAGCTCACCGAGTTCTTCGATGTCGGCGAGGAGATTCGGCAGCGACTCTCGGACGGTTTGCCAGATAATCGGCAGCTCCAGCCTAGCGTAGTCATGGACGATCCTGTTGCGGAGTCCGCGAATGTCGTTCCACGGCCATTTGGGGTGGGCGGCAACGAAGCCCGGCGAGTGCTTCTCGATTCTGGCCGTCGACTCACCGATGATCACCAAGCACATGGCGCATGCCATCTGCACCTGCTCGCTGCTCAAGAAGTCCACTTCTGTCAGGCCATCAAGGAACGAGATCGCCTCCGAGGCGGCTCGCTTCATGTTGTCGAGATTGAGCGCTACTCGTTCGTCAATCATACGTCGATCACACGGGCTGCGCCTCGGCCAGCACGCGATCTCGGATGAAGCGATGCAGGCCGGTAGAGGTCACGATGTCGACGGGTACGCCTAGCGCCTCTTCGAGTTCCACCTGCAGGCCGCCGAGATCAAAGAGCGTCGTGTTTGGAAGTGTATCGACTACGATATCGAGATCGCTGCCCTCTTTGTCGGTGCCGTGCAGTACCGAGCCGAAGACACGTGGGTTCGTCGTGCGACGTCGCGTGGTCGCCTCGCGGATCATGGCGCGGTTCTGCTCGAATATCTCGGACGGGCGCATCTCAATTCTCCTGACTAAAGGATAGGGTACGCCCGGCCGATTGCAATACTGCTACTGGAACGCCGTCTCCGCGAAACTCCGCAACTTCCGCGAGTGCAACCGCTCCGGCGGCTGGTCGCGGAGGATTTCCATCGCCCTCAGCCCGATCTGGAAATGCCGGTTGACCTGGGTGCGGTAGAAGTCCGACGCCATGCCGGGGAGTTTAAGTTCTCCGTGCAGGGGCTTGTCGGAAACGCATAATAGCGTGCCGTAGGGGACGCGGAAGCGGAAGCCGTTGGCGGCGATGGTGGCGGATTCCATATCGAGTGCTACGGCCCGGGACTGGCTGAGCTGGCGGGTAATCGAGGTCTGGTCGCGCAGTTCCCAGTTGCGGTTATCGAAGGTGGCGACCGTGCCGGTGCGCATGATGCGCTTGGTTTCGACACCGTGTGTGTGGGTGATCTCGGCCACCGCCTGCTCGAGCGCCACCTGCACTTCGGCGAGGGCCGGGATCGGCACGGTGACCGGCAGGTCGGCGTCGAGCACGTGGTCTTCGCGGAGGTAGGCGTGGGCGAGGACGTAGTCGCCGAGCTCCTGCGAATTGCGGAGGCCGGCGCAGTGACCAAGCATGATCCAGGCGTGCGGGCGGAGCACCGCGATGTGGTCGGTGGCCGTCTTGGCATTGGACGGGCCGACGCCGATGTTGACGATGGTGATGCCGCGATTGCGCGGCATGGTCAGGTGCAGCGCCGGCATCTGCGGAATGCGGGTGGCGCGGAGGCCTGAGGTGCCGCCGCCGAGGCGCTTGTTCAGCGTCACGAAGCCGCCCGGCTCGACGAAGCTGTCGTAGTCGGGGTGGCCGTCTTCCATGTAGCGCTGCGCCACGCGGGCGAACTCGTCCATGTAGAAGCCGTAGTTCGTGAAGATCACGAAATTCTGGAAATGATCGGCCTCGGTGCCGGTGTAGTGGCTGAGCCGCTGCAGCGAATAGTCGACGCGCGGCGCGGTGAAATGCGCCAGCGGGTAAGGGCCGCCGGGCGGTGGCACGAAGGTGCCGTTGGCGATCTCGTCGTCGGTATCCTGCAGGTCCGGCACGTCGAACAGGTCGCGCAGCGGGATCGGCAGGGCGTTGATGGCCTCGCCGTCGATGCGCTCGGTCGTCGGAATGGCGAAATGCAGCGGGATGCGGGTGCTGGATTCTCCGACTTCTATGGCGCCACCGTGGTTGCCGAGGATCACGGTGAACTGCTCGATAAGGTAGTTCTTGAACAGATCCGGCGCGGTGATGGTGGTGCGGTAGATGCCCGGAGTGTGGAGATAGCCGTAGGGCAGGGTGCTGTCGGTCTTGCCGTAGCTGCGCGAGGTGACCTGCACTTCGGGATAGAAGGCGCGCACCCGCCCCTTGGGCACGCGGCCGCGGGTCAGGCCAAGCAGCTGCTCGCGGATGAAGCCGGTATTGCGGTGATAGATCTCGGCGACATAGGCCCAGGCGGCATGCGGGTCGGTGAAGGCCTTTTGCGGCAGCGCCGGGGGAGTGATGGTGTCCATGTTCTTCTCGTTGGCAAGGCGATGCGCAGCACGCCAGGCGATGCGCAGCACCGCTTTGCAGCCCATCCTTAGGGTCTTCCGGCCGCTTCGGCAATCGCCGCACCTTACCGGCAGTTCATCATCTTCACCTTCCGGTGAAGGCACTTTTCCTGCCGCAAAGGGCACCCATCTTTAAAGGGAGTTCACTGGACTACTGCAAACGACCCATGCACCGGTGAACCAGAGAGAAGTTGCCCGCCGCTGCCCCCAAGCCCTCAACAGTGCGGCCGGCGCTTCTCAGGGCCACGGAACCAGAGATGGTTTCGTGGCCCTCTTATTTTGTGCCGATGACGGCGCGACGTCAGTTGACGCGCGGGCGATGTCAGTCGACGCGACGCGCGGTGATCTGCGTCGGACGCTCACTCTTCACCGACGGCGTGTAGGTGCAGCGCAGCGTCTGCAATACCGGCAGGTCCGGCACGATGATGCGCGCGAGAAAGGCCGGCAACAGGCCGCCGCCGCGGCAGGTCATGCGATCGGCGCTCCAGGCCACGCCATTGCCGCACGAGGTCCGCTTGAGCTGGATATTGATGTCGCGGCCCTTGGCCGACCACGTGAGGCGGCCATCGCAGCGCACACCACCGCCACGCACCATGTAGGTGCCGCGCTGCTCGAGGCAGAAGGTCATCCGGTATGGGCCGTAGAGGCGCTGCTGCACGTTGTAACAGCCGGTGAACAGCGCACCACCCGGCACGTCGGGCACGATCACCCTGGTGTTCATGTCCTGGGCATAGGTCGGCGTAAGAACTGTCATGATGAGCAACAGGCCTACAACCAGGCCGGCAAGATATCGAGTGACGCTCATGAGGCTTCCTCCAATGCGCTGCCGGATGCCGGCAACGTCCGTGGCAACAAGGCTAACACCTTGAAACCGGAGGCAATATGACTGAAGCACCCACATGCATCAATGCTTAGCGAATGGTTCGCGTGTCTACGCGTAGTGTTCGCGGAGCTTGCCACGGGAAGGGCGGTGTCGAGGATCCCACCCCCAGCCGCGCCGTCAAATCCACTTCCGATGCGGGTGGCGCCGGGCTAAGGTCCGCCCCACGAATGGGAGAGAAAATGCGGCTGAAACTACCGGTTCTCGCAGTCCTGCTGGTCTCCGGCGCGGCGCCCGCCGTCGCGGCCGAACTGGCCGATTCAGTGTTTCAGGTGACCTACCGCTATGCCGGTGACGACGAGGTACTGAACGACACCGTGGTGCCGCTGCTGCCCGGAAACGCCTGCTACAACTGGTATGTGAAACTGGGTGATGGCGCGCCACCGAAGACCGCCACCGAGACGCTGAGCCTGCCCGAAGCGCTCGCCGACTGGGGCACGCTTGCTACCGATCCCGATGACGGCATCGATATCTCGGCTGACGGCAGGGTGGCGGTGCGCACGTTCACCCCCGAACTCGACCAAGAGGGCTGGTTTAGCCACAGCTGGTGCGTCGCCGCCGGCGATCCCGTTGGTGCTCACTCGATCGTCATCGCCGTCGATGGCACCCAACTCGTCACCTATGACTTCCAGGTGGTGCTGCCCGAGGACTATTACTGGCCCACCATCATCCAGCCGACACCGCGCGAACGCAGTGTCGATCACAGCTGGTAGAACGACCCGCCTTCTGACCAACCCCCGAGGACTACCAATGTCGCTTTCCATGTACGCGGTCACCGTGCCGGTGTTCACGCGCTATCTCAACAATCTCGACGCCATGCTGGCCAAGGCCGAGGTCAATGCGGCCGAGCGCAAGATCAAGCCGGAAGTGCTGGTTGCGGCGCGGCTGGCGCCGGACATGCATCCACTGGCCTTTCAGGTGCAATCGACCACTGATCGCGTCAAGTTCGCTCTGGCGCGGTTGACCGGCCGGACCCCGCCAAGCTGGGAAGACAGCGAGGTGACGCTGGCCGACCTGCGCGCGCGGGTGAGGAAGGCACTCGATTACGTCGCAACCTTCTCTGAGGCCGACCTAGCCGGCACTGAAAGCAAGTCGCTGACGCTCAAGGTTCGCGGCGAGGACACGCAAGTTCCGGCGGTCGAGCACATCACGCTCAATGCCGTGCCGCAGGTTTTCTTCCACATCACGGCGGCTTACGCGATCCTGCGCCACAACGGTCTTCCGATCGGCAAGCGCGACTTCACCGGCGGCTGATACGGCTCGCGCCCTCTTCATCGGCCTTGATGGCCTGCTGTCGGCAGCCGCGCTACGCGGCTGGCTCGAGAGCGGAAACAGCGTTGCGGCGTTCTGGACGTCGGTCGATCCGCCCACCCGGCTGCGACTGGCCGACGTCGTCTCGCCTCGATGGAGCATGCGACGGCTGCTGAAGAGCCACGACATTCCGCCGGTGACGGTGCCGCGCTTGCGCGACTGGGTGAGGGCGGAACAGGAGATCGCGGCGCTCGGCGTCGATACGCTGATCACCTGCGTGACGATGATGATCGTGCCGCCGCGGCTGCTGGATCTGTTCAGTGGCCGGGCGGCAAACCTTCATCCCTCGCTGCTGCCGGCGTATCGCGGGCCATCGCCGCTGCTCGGAGCGCTGCTGGACGGGAACGAGAATGTGCGCTCTGGCGTGACGCTTCACGTCCTGTCACCCGGTATCGACGAAGGACCGATCATCGCCCAGAAGGCGTTGCCCTATGACAGTGCCGGCCGGCGCTATCCGGTCTGGGTCGCGCAGCACGCCGCTGCGTGCCGCGAGCTGGCGCGCGAGGCGTTGCCAGCCTATCTCGACGGCAGGCTCGAAGCGCAGCCGCAGGTTGGCGGCTTCTACCGGAAGGTGACCGGCGAAGCGGAGATCGGGTCGCATGTGACGCTGGCCGAG
>JBKJMF010000576.1:0-3022 GCA_046596525.1 Devosia sp.
TCTGCAGCATCCGGGCGTTCGGGTTGAAGCCCGGCTCGCGCCCCAGGATCGGCGCGAGATCGAAGCGAAAGCCGGAGACCCCCATTTCCTCGACCCAGTAGCGGAGGCTCTCGATCACCAGCCTCTGCGTCGCCGGATGGTCGGCGCGTAGCGTGTTGCCGGTGCCGGCATCGTTGACCAGGTGCTGTTTGCCGTCGACTTCGACGAAGCGGTAGTAGGTCCTGGCGTCGAGCCCCATCAGGCTGAGCACCGGCCCGTTGGCATCGCCCTCGCCGGTGTGATTGTAGACGACGTCGAGGATCACCGAGATGCCCGCCTTGCGGTACACATCGGTCATGTTGCGCAGTTCCTGGGGGCCCCGAGGCGCCAGCCGCGGATCGACCGCGAAATAGCTGACCGGATTGTAACCCCAGGCGTTGGTGAGGCCCATCGACGGCAGGTGGCCATCGTCGATGAATGCCGCGATCGGCATCAGTTCGACCGTGTCGACGCCAAGATAGCGCAGGTGGTCGATCACTCGCTTGGTGGTGAGCCCGGCGAGCGTGCCGCGCAGCGGCCCCTGCACCGAGGGGTGGCGCATGGTGTAGCCACGCACGTTGAGTTCGTAGAACAGCCCCGGCGTCTTGCGGCGCGGCATGGCATTCTTGTTGTCGGCCGCGAGCACGATCGCCTTGGGGATCAGTGGCGCCGTGTCTACCGCCTCGTCCCGATTGAGGCGCAGCCGCGGCGAGCGCACGAAGGGACGGTCGAGCCGCCGGGCATAGGGGTCGACCAGCAGCTTGTGCGGATCGAAGAAGTAGCCCTGGTCCGGATCGTAACGGCCGTCGGCACGCAAGCCGTACCTGGCCCCTGCCCCGATGTTGCCGATCAGCCCGAACCAGATGTGGTCCTCGTGCCCGTCGAGCGCGATGCGGGCCGTTTCGCGATCGAGCTCATCGTAGATCGACACCCAGATCGTCGTCGCCGTTTCCGAATAGACGGCGAAGTTCACGCCCTCGGCGGTGATCGTCGAGCCAAGCTTGTCCGGGCTGCCCGCGCCCGGCACCAGTACCGGTTTCACTGCGACCGGGCCCTCAAGTGATAACGCTGGGCGCGTCACGGCCGGTGCGGGCTTTGACGCCAGCCAGGCTGTCGGCGATGGCGATGAGGGGATAGAGGGCGGCCTGGGTATCGAGATCGTGCTG
This sequence comes from Devosia sp., assembly GCA_046596525.1. Taxonomy (GTDB): domain Bacteria; phylum Pseudomonadota; class Alphaproteobacteria; order Rhizobiales; family Devosiaceae; genus Devosia_A. The sequence continues at coordinate 1,185 of JBKJMF010000576.1, forward strand.
TCCATGCGGTGGCTCATACCTTTCGAGGTACAAGCGCAACGTGGCGCCGACCGTCCCGGTTCCACTGAGCCGAACGACGATGCGGCTGCCATCGGTAAAGCCGATGCGGACGCCCTGCTTGCCGCTGGTCGAGCCATCCACCGGATCGTGGTAGGTGAAGTCGTCCGCATAGGCCACCGGCCGGCCTTCGATGGTCTGGTCGACGAGTGACGGCAGCTTGGCGCGGAGATCGTCCATCAGCTGGTTGGCGGCCGCTGCATCGACCTCATCGTAGTCGTGGCGGGTGTAGTAGTTGCGGCCGTAGGTGGCCCAGTGATCCTGTACGATCATGTCGACGCCCTGCTGGCGGGCGGCGAGCACGTTGAGCCACAGCAGCACGGCCCACAGGCCGTCCTTCTCGCGCACGTGGTTCGAGCCGGTGCCAGCGCTCTCCTCGCCGCAGATAGTGACGCGGCCGGCGTCGAGCAGGTTGCCGAAGAACTTCCAGCCGGTCGGCGTCTCATGCATCTCGATGCCGAGCTTTTCGGCCACGCGATCCGCCGCGGCGCTGGTCGGCATCGAGCGGGCGATGCCGGCAATGCCGGTGGCGTAGCCCGGCGCATGCGGGGCGTTGGCGGCGAGGATGGCGAGCGAATCCGACGGCGTGACGAAGCGGTTGCGGCCGATGATCAGGTTGCGGTCGCCGTCACCATCCGACGCAGCACCGAAATCCGGCGCATTCTCGCTCATCATCAGGTCGTAGAGGTCCTTGGCGTAGACGAGGTTGGGGTCGGGATGGCCGCCGCCAAAATCCGGCGACGGCGTGCCGTTGACCACCGTGCCGGCAGGAGCACCGAGCATGCCCTCGAGGATCTTGTGCGCGTACGGCCCGGTGACCGCGTGCATGGCGTCAAAGCGCATGGCGAAGCCACCGGCGAACATCGCGCGGATCTTGTCGAAATCGAACAGCGTCTCCATCAGCGCGGCGTAGTCGGCGACCGGATCGATCACCTCGACCACCATGCCGGCCGAATGCTGCGTGCCGATGCGGCTCAGATCGACATCGGGCGCGTCGACGATCAGATAGCGGTCGATCTCCTTGGAGCGCGCATACACCGCGTCGGTGATCTTCTCGGGTGCCGGGCCGCCGTTCGAGACGTTGTATTTGATACCGAAATCGCCGTCCGGGCCGCCCGGATTGTGGCTGGCCGACAGGATCAGGCCGCCGAACGCCTTGTGGTGGCGGATGACGTGGCTCGCGGCGGGCGTCGACAGGATCCCGCCCTGCCCGACCAGCACCGCGCCAAAACCGTTGGCCGAGGCGATCTTGATGATCGTCTGGATGGCGACGTCGTTGTAGTAGCGGCCATCGCCGCCGAGCACGAGCGTCTTGCCCTTGATCCCTTCGAGGCTGTCGAAGATCGACTGCACGAAGTTCTCGACATAGTTCGGCTGGCTGAAGACGGTCACGCGCTTGCGGAGCCCGGAGGTGCCGGGTTTCTGGTCCGCGAACGGCGTCGTCTCAATCGTCAGTATCGTCATCGAGTTTGTGCCCCAGGAGTGACGCGTAGAGGTCGGCATATTTTTCGGCGCTGAGTTCCCAGGAGACGTCCGACTTCATCCCCCGGCGCTGCATCTTGTGCCACACCTTCGGCCGCGCGTAGAGCGCGATGGTCCGGCGGATCGCCTCGCCCAGCGCCTCCGCGGTGGCTGGCGAGAATACTACGCCCGTGGCGACCCCGGCCTCAACCGCCGCTTCGTTGGCATCGATGACCGTATCGGCGAGCCCGCCGACGCGGCTGACCACCGGCACGCAACCATAGCGCAGGCCGTAGAGCTGGGTCAGCCCGCACGGCTCG
>JBKJMF010000060.1:0-26523 GCA_046596525.1 Devosia sp.
ATCTCGGGCAGCTGGATGCTGACTGACGATCTGACGCTGCGGCCCTACTTCGGCCTGTTCGCCGACTACCAGTTCGACAGCGCCAGCAACCTGAACGGCCTCGAGGGCCGCGTAACCGGTGGCCTGAACTTCGACACGAACGGCAGTGCCGCCATCAACATCGGCGCCGAACTGGGTGGCCTCGGCTCCGAGCAAGGCACCTGGGCGCTCAACGCGGGGGTCAGCGGCGGGTTCTAACCCGGCGTCAGGATGCGCGTCAGAACGCGAAAGTCATCGTCGCCAGTGTAGTCGAACCTTCGAACCGGTTGACCGCATTGAACTCCCGGTAGTGCCGGAACGAAAACACGGCCGGAGTTTCGCCCAGCTCAGTGCTGAAGTTAGCGGCGAGGCCGACAGCGTCGACGCTGCCCATGAAGTCACCCAGGGTGGCGCCGCTCCCTGTGTCGGGGGTGAGCTGGCGATAGTTGTAGCCCACAACGCCAAGCGTCAGGCCGTTGCCGAAATCCATGCCGACAGCCCAGTCGAGGTGGAACTCCATGCCCGACTGATAGTCGGTCGCGGTGTTCTCCAGATTGTAGGTGATGCCAGCTTGAGCGTTGAGCTGGATCTTGCTCTCGGGCTCTATCCAGGTGAAGACCCAGCCCGCGTCGATCGCCGGGCGGTTGAGGCCAATGTTCGGCTGAAAGCCCGGCTCGTAGGTGCCGGTTGGCAGCAAGGCCTGTAGGTAAGCGGTCTGGAAGAACGTGCCTTCGGACCAGCCGAGCTGTCCCCTGATCCAGGTATCGCCGAGGCCCCAACCGTGGACGTTCTCGCTGATGCCCGGCCCGCCAGCGGACAGCTCTGCCGTCAAGTCGACATAGCCGATCGGCAGCGTCACGCCGAACGCAGCCTGGCCACCGAGGATTTTCTGCTCGGGCGCGTAGAGGAAGTTCACCCCGGTCTGGAAGAACCCCGCCTCCGCTCCGGCATTGATGTCGACCCCGCCAACCGTCGCGCTGCCCTCGATGACACCAGTGTAGTAGCCCGCCAGCGGCGTGATGTAGGTCCCGGCAGGCGGCGTGATGCCGGCGTTGAACGCCGCCCCGCCGAGCCCGTAGACACTGAAGCCGCCCTCCGCAGCGGCCACCGGCACCACAACAAGCGCCGCCACCGCCAGGCTGCTGAGCAAGGATCGAACCCGCATATCGCTTCTCCCCGGAGAAAATGAATGGGTCGCCTGTATTTCTACAGTCTGAACTAAGCGTCTGCGATTCGGCAGATCAAATCCGTCCTTGCTTCACCGTTACTAATGCGTAATTTATAGGAATTGAAATTTGTATTGTACGGTTGCGTACAGAGTTAGTGTCGAACCACGTGATCCGGGGCTGGCCAAGTGGCAGCGCCAGCTCCGCCGATATGCGCTGCAGGTAGGGTTTCATCTTGAAGGTGCGCCGCTTCACGCCATGCAGGGTCGATCCCATCCCGAACGGGAAGCCGTCGGGAACGGATGCCCTCCACCTGTCCTTCGAGAAGTTTGCGCTGTTCCACCCCGCCGATCTGGCGGTCCTGTGCAGACTTCTGCCGGTGAGCCTGGCCATCACCAGAGTGGCGGCACGTCTCTCGTCCCAGCCGCGATCTCGGCGACGCGGCGTGCCGTGCCCAGGTTCATCCCGTCCGGCAGCGCGTCGAAGCTGAACCAGCCGATCTCGGCGATCTCGCTGTTGGCCCTGAACGGCTTCACCTCGCGGAATTGCTGCCCCACATACACCGCGACATGATCGCGGTTGGTCGCCTCGCTCTTCTGCAGATAAAGCCCGAGCAGCGTCATCGATCCTTCGACCCTAAACCCGGTCTCTTCCTCCGCTTCCCGGCGCGCGGCTTCTTCGGCCGTCTCGCCCGGCTCCACCCCGCCGCCGGGGAAATGCCAGCCCGGCATATAGGTGTGCCGCACCAGCAGCACCCTGTCGCCATCAAGCAGCACAGCCCGGGCGCCGAGCACCATCCGGCGCCGCACCCCCACCACGAACAGGTGCGCAGATGTCCGTACCCGCTGCCAACGGCTCATCGTCATGGGTGGTGCCCCGCTAACCTTCAATTGGTCACGGCGCCATTTAGGCCATTTTCTTGCCGCGCGCCGCATGGCATTACGCCCGGCAATGATAACTCTCGCCCACCTGTCCGACGTTCACCTGGCCCCGCTACCGCCCGTCCGGGCGCGCGACCTTATGAACAAGCGGATCACCGGCTTTCTCAACTGGAAGATCAAACGCGAGCACACCCTCGCGGGCGACGGCCTGACCAAGCTGGTCCGCCACATGCGCGAGCAGAACCCGGACTTCACCGTGGTCACCGGCGATCTGGTCAATCTGGCGCTCGATGCCGAGATCAACGCCGCCCACAACTGGCTCGAAACCCTTGGCCCGCCCGAGCAGGTTTGCATCTCGCCCGGCAATCACGACGCCTACCTCAAGGGCCAGCTGCAAAAGGCCATCGATCGCTGGGACGGGTACGTCATGGGCGAGACCGTCGATGACAACGCCTTCCCGTTCGTCCGCCGCGTCGGCGAAGTCGCCATCATCTCGTGCAACAGCGCGGTTCCCACCGCCCCGTGGATGGCAACCGGCCGCTTCGAGGAGGACCAGGCGGCGCGCCTCGCCCGCTGCCTGAAACTGCTCGGCGACGGCGGCTATTTCCGCGTGGTCCTGATCCACCACCCGCCCAACCAGGAACAGGCGCACCCCCGCCTCGGCCTCTATGGCGCCAAGCATTTCCGCAAGGTCATCGCCGAACACGGCGCCGAACTCGTGCTGCATGGGCATACCCATCAGTCCTCGATCTACGCCATCCCCGGCCCGCATGGTGACGTGCCGGTGGTCGGCGTCGCCGCGGCCGGCGCGGCGCAGGGCGAGACCGGCGGTCACGATCCGGCACGCTACAATCTGTTCTCCATTCAGCGCCTCGGCACCGCCTGGCAGTGCACGCTGCGCGAATTTGGCTTTCAGCGCCTCTCGACCGATATTGTGCTGAGACTCAGCCTCCGGATCTACTGAACGTGACCGAAGCCTTCACCATCGAGCAGCCCGCCTTCGACGCCGTGATGGGTGTCGCGACGTTTCGCTATCGCGTCGGCGAGCTGAGCTTCTCAGAAGTGCTCACCTTCCCCTCGGGCGGCGACGCCTCCATGGCTGCCACCCCGTCCTTCCTCAAGCTGCTGCAACTGACCGCCGTCGTTCTCGGCGTCAGCTACTTCAAGCTCCGCGCCCCCCACCGCATCGTCATCCCCTTTCCGATGACCGTGCGCGAGCACGACTTCGCCCTCGACGTCTACGAGAACGGCCTCGGCGAGTTCTACGCCCGCAACAACCTCAAGCGCTTCGGTGAGATCGTCATCGACGAACCCGAGGATCACGGCCCTGCCCCCGCTGCGCCCACGCTTCGCGACCGGGCGCTGCTCCCCATCGGCGGGGGCAAGGACTCGTTGGTCAGCCTCGAACTGCTCGAGGCCGCTGGCATCGACTTCACCCCCTTCGCGGTGAACCCCAAGGGCCCGATCCTTGGCAGCGTCGGCAAGATCGGCAAGTCGCCTCTGTACGTCGCGCGAAAACTCGATCCCGAGATGATCCGGCTCGGCAAGGAGCCCGGCTACTACAACGGCCACGTCCCCTCGACCGCCATCAACTCGATGATCGCGGCGCTGACCGCCCTGTTGTTCTCCCACAATCGCATCGTGCTCTCGAACGAGCGTTCGGCCAGCGAAGGCAACATGGAGTTCGACGGCCGCGAGGCGAACCACCAGCATTCGAAGTCCATCGACTTCGAAAATCTCATCGCCAAGGTGCTCGAGCACGCCACCGGCGGAAGTTTGAGCTACTTCTCCCTGCTTCGCCCCTATTCCGAGGCGCGGATTGCATCGATTTTCAGTCGAGTCCAACGCTTCGACCACGTCTTCTCGAGCTGCAACGAGAACTTCAAGCTCGCCGGCCACGACGGCCCGCTGTGGTGCGGCAAGTGCCCCAAGTGCCACTTCGTCTTCCTGATCTTCGCCCCGGTCATGGACAAGCAGCGGCTCATCGGCATCTTCGGCCAGAACCTGCTCAGCCAGCCCTCACACGAGCGTTCATTCCGCGAACTCACCGGCCTTGCTGGCCAGAAGCCGTGGGAATGCGTCGGCGAAATCGAGGAAGCAGCGGCCTGTCTCTGGGCTCTCACCAAGCTGCCGGAATGGGCAAATGAGCCAATCGTTTCAATGCTCAAGCCGGACCTGCTGACTCAGTACGGCAGCCAGCGGCTGGAAGATGCTCTTGCCGAACTCATGATCGATAGCCCAGAACACCTCATCCCCTCGGACATCTTCGAGCGAGTCGCCCCGTATGCGCTTTGACGAACCCGTCCTGCTCTACGGCGCCGGCCGCGAGGCCCGTTCCACCCGCGCCTTCATCAGGGCTAAGTCCCCGCAAACAAAGGTATTTGTGACGGTCGACAGCGGCGAAGCCGATATCGACGAAGCGACCTTCATCGCCCCCGCCGATCTGGCGCAAGCCATTGAATCGAGGATGTTTTCGACCATAGTCAAGAGCCCCGGCGTGTCCCGCTACCGGCCGGTCTTCGCCATGGCCCGCGAGGCTGGCATAGCGGTGACCTCGAACCTCAACCTGTGGGGCGAGGCCTATCGCGGAGGCCGAAAAGTCATTGCGATTTCAGGGACTAAGGGCAAATCGACCACTGCCACCCTGGTGCATCTGATGCTCACCGAGTCCGGCCTCGACGCTGGGCTCGCCGGCAATGTCGGGCTGGCGCCGCTGGAGATCGCCGACAAGCACCAGATCGTGGTCTTCGAACTCTCCAGCTACCAGACCGCCGACATGGCGTTCACCCCGGATATCGCAGCAATTACAAACCTTTCGCCAGAGCACACGGACTGGCACCGCAGCGTCGAGCGCTACTATTCCGACAAGCTGAACCTGATCGACCGCGACGCGCCCTTCCCCGTGGCGCTGGGCGTCGGCGCCCTTGGACACCCGCTGGTGATGGACGCGCTGCGCGATCCCAAGCGGCTGATCCCACCGCTCGCGCCGTTCATCCATGACCGCATTGCCTCCGCCGCGACGCGCTCCCGCCTCAAAGGTGAACACAATCTGAACAATGCCTTGCTGGCGGCTGTCATCGCGATGAAGGCCGGCGCCGATCTCGAGGGCGTGGTCCGCGGCATCACCAAATTCGAGCCCCTGCCGCACCGCCTCGAAGAACACCAGGTCGGCGACACCACCTTCGTCAACGACTCGATCTCGACCACCCCGGAAGCCACCAAGGCCGCCCTCGCCGCCTACGAAGGCACCCGCATCGCCCTGATCGCCGGCGGCCACGAGCGCCACCAGGACTATTCCGAACTGTCGCAACTCCTCGCGCCACGCGGCGTCACGGTGCTGGTCTGCCTGCCGGTCACCGGCGACCGTCTTGCGACGCTCACCTACGCCGCTGCGCCCGAGATCGAAGTGATCGAGGCCGGCACGCTCGAGGATGCGGTGAAGGCCCTCGCCGGGCGCAAGGCCAAGTTCGAGACCGTGATCCTCTCCCCCGGCGCGCCGAGCTATGGGCAGCTCGAAACCGCGGGTAAGGTGTTCAAGAACTTCGAGGAACGCGGCGCGGCCTTCGTGCGGCTCGCCGGCAAGTACTTCGGGGCCGCGGAGTGATTGCCTACCTCTATCTCGGCGTCGCCATCGTCGCCGAGGTGATCGCCACCACCGCGCTCCGCGCGTCCGACGGCTTCACCCAGCTCTGGCCATCGATCATCTCGATCGCCGGCTACGTCGTCGCCTTTTACTTCCTGTCGCTGACGCTGAGAACCATGCCGGTGGGCGTCGCCTACGCCATCTGGTCGGGCGTCGGCATCGTCTTGATCTCGTTGGCCGGCTGGCTGATCTACAAGCAGTTGCTCGACCTGCCGGCGATCATCGGCATGGGCCTGATCATGGCCGGCGTTGTCGTCATCAACCTGTTCTCGAAATCGACGGTTCACTAACCCTCAGGTCGGCGGATCGCGCGGATTGATGATCACCCGTCCGACGATGCTGCCCTTGAGCAAGCGGTCGGCCAATCCAGGCAGATCCTCGAGCCTGGCCTCGGTGAGCATCGGCTCGAACGCCGCCGGCACGAACAGGTTGGTCAGCCGATCCCAAGCCGATCGCCGCGCCTCATAGGGCTGCATCACAGTGTCAATGCCACACAGCGAGATGTTCCTGAGGATGAACGGGATGACGCTGGCGTCCCAGTTCCGCCCACCGGCGTTGCCGATGGCCGCCACCACCCCGCCATAGCGGATTTTCTTCACGATCTCGCCCAGCAACGGCCCGCCGACGGAATCGACGGCGCCCGCCCACGTCTCCTTGTCGAGCACCCTGCCTGTCGGCTTCAGCACCTCATCACGGGAGACGATCCGCGTGGCGCCAAGCCGCGTCAGCCGCTCGCTGAGTTCAGACCGCCCCGTCAGCGCCGCGACGTTGTACCCGAGCCGGCTGAGCAACAGTACGGCAATGCTCCCAACCCCGCCGCCGGCGCCGGTGACCAGCACTTCGCCATCGCCGGCCCTGATCCCCTCGGCCTGCAGACGGTTGATCGCCAGCATCGCCGCCAGCCCCGCCGTGCCGATCATCATCGCGGTACGTGAAGAAAAGCGCTTGGGCAACGGCACCAGCCAGTCGGCGTTGACTCGCGCCCGCTGCGCGTACCCACCCCAATGGAGTTCACCGACGCGCCAGCCGGTGAGGATCACCGCCTGCCCGGGATGGTAGCGCTCGTCGCTGCTCTCTATAACCCGCCCGGCGAAGTCGATGCCGGCGACATGCGGATAGGTCCGCACCAGCCCCGCCTGCCCGGTGAGGCACAGCGCATCCTTGTAGTTCAGCCCCGCCCATTCGACGGAAACCAGGACCTCGCCTGGTGGCAGCTGTTCTTCCGACAACGTTTTGATGCTACTGCGCAATTCACCGTCGGGGAGCCGGTCGGTGACAAGGGCGCGGAAAGACATGAGAACTCCGAACTAACGTGGCCTGGGACCGATCAATACGGCCCGTTCAGAGCCGCCTGATCAATGCCCGCCGCGGCGAGTTCGTTGCCGATAGCAGCGCGCAAATCGGCATCGCCAAGCCGCTGGCGAAGCACCGGCAGGATACCGAAACGACGGAACCGCGTCACCTCGAGCAACTGCGCAATCGAGCGATTGAGAGCGTCCTCCGCGCCGAACCGATGCGCCGCCACTGTCGAGATCACCGACGCGAGTTCGGCATCCCCGGCCGCCAGCGCTTCTGACTGAACCAGCGCCTCAGCGTTGTCGCCGTCGCGCAAGGCGTTCACTGCGGGCGCCTCGTGGTACCAGTAGGGCGGCGCCAGCGACCGACGCAGCGCCTCGGCGGCCATGATCTCTCCCTTCTCCGATTTGCCCTGCAGCGACAGCAGCCGCGCGTAGCCGGCATAGGCATCGAGATTGGACGGATTGAGCTGCAACGCCGAGGTAAACGCGGCCTCTGCCTCTCCGACACGGCCGACCGATTGCAAGAAAAATGCATACTCGCGCCACACGGGGCTGAGTGTAGGCGCCAGTGCCAGCGCTTGTTCGAGCTGCCGCTTGGCCTCGGCAATCGGCTCGGGGTCCTGCCCGGCCGGGGGCTGTGTCCGCAGGGCCGTCTCCAGTAGCAGGCTGCCACTCATCCCCAGCCCTAGTGCCGAGTTGGGCTGGCTTCGTATCAGCCCCCGCACGCAATTGCGCGCCCGCTCGCCATCGTCCCCCCGGCCACTCTCGCGATAGCGCGTGAACAGCAGGGCGCAGAGGTACTCCGTTTCGTTGCCCGCCAGCTCAGTATTGGTGGCAAGCCATTCGATGGCATCGCCGTACAGCGGGCCGTCCAACGTGCCAAGCTGATCGGCAAAGGCCTGCGACAGTCGATCGATGCTGGTCGGAAACTCCGCCGCCGGCACCGTTTCGGTCATGCTCCACACCGCAGTGTCCGAGCCTATCCGCTTCAGGCTCGCGGTAATCTGCATCTCGCTGCCTTCCGTCCTCGCAATTCCGGAAAGCTCGAAGGTCGCGGCGTTCGGCTGCCCTGCGGCGTGCTCGGTGCGCTGCAGGTATACTGCATCAATGAACGGGAAGAGCCCCAGATCGGTCACCAGTTCGACCGCAAGGCCGGCAACGCTCGCGCTTGGCGCCTGCCCCGCTGCGACCGAGGTGAACTCGCTCACCGAGACGGTCGGTGGTTGCGGCACCATGATCCGGACCTGCCGCGGCGAAAGCACCTGGGTCATTACGACGGCGATGCCGAGGGCCACGAACACCAGCACCACCATAAGCACGATGTCATCGAGACGGGCCAGCCACGACCGTTCCGGCGTGGCTCTTGCAGGCGGCGGCGCGGTTTGCGGTGGTACCGATTCACCGGCCGAGGTCGCTACTTCGTCACTCGGAACCCCGAATTCGGGGATGTAACGTCCCACAGGGAGGTAAAACCTGACTGCTTCGCCGGCTCCGTCTCCGGCATAGTACTCGTCCAGCGCCGCGCGCAGCCGCCGGGCCTGAACGCGCACGATCGGGTCACTCTGCGGATCGAAGCTCGGGGGCCGCCCCAGCACATCTACGGCAATCGAATAGGCCTTGATGCCGGATACATTCCCGTCGAGCTTGGCCTTGACTATGTAGTTGAGAAACTTGGCAAGTTGCGGCGAACGCGCCAGTCCGGGCCACGCCCGGATGCGCTCCAGGGCAGCCTCGATTTCCGCTCGGGGCGGCGTCGTCCGCGACGGCGATTCCCCCACGTGGGTACCTCTCTACGTCAACCTCATCGATTTACATGTTAATCGCAAGGCGCGTTACAGCCTTGTTACATACGTTTGCCTACCGCGCGGGTCACTGAACCAGCATATGCGGCCTCGTTGCTGCACAGCGCGGTCAGCTTCGGGGTCTTTTCCGAGGTGGTGGGGGACGCAACGAAGCTCCCCAGCGCTCGAGGGCCGGCAGCGGAATACCGACTTCGATTCGACGGCCAATTGTCGCGGCAACGCGGCACAAGGAACCATTATGGACGCTATTGGTACCGGTCAGCCCTTCATGGCGCTGGTCGACGATGACTCACATTCCGCCCGGCTGATGATCCGGATGCTGCTCGCCCATGGTGCGCCCTCCGTGAGCTGGCTCAGCGGCGAAGCTTTGGCGACCACCGAACTCGGCAAGTTGCTCGATGACGACCTGGCGACCATTCCCGGGCTCGTCGTCGTCGATCTCAAGGCCTCCTCGACTGCCACCCTCGATTTCATCACCAAGCTGCGCGGCATGCACGACGGCCATTCGTTGCTGATTGCCGCGATGGCCCCGACGCTCGAGCGCGGGCCGCGCGATGCGCTTCTGTCGGCCGGCGCCGATGCCGTGTTCGAGCGGCACGCCGATATCAATTCCTACCGTCGCGAAGCGGCGGCTATCGTTAGTTTCTGGGTGCGCAATCAGCACCTGGATGCGGTTGGCACGTAATCACTGCGTCCACAGGTTACGTGCCGGGCGGAGAGTGCGTTGCATTGAGGCAGGCCACTGCCGATTGCATTCCCAAATGCGCTCTCCGTCTCTTCTACTGAGTGGGACCAGGTGGGTCCCATGACTGAGCTACCGTCCCGGCCCGCCGATATCCCTGCGGCGAACCGGGCGGCTTCTGGGCCGGAGACCCCAAGCTCCGACCCAACTGGCGGTCCGCTGCGTCCCCTCACGCGGCGGCCGCCATAAGACGGAAAGACGGGGCGCGACCCTCCTGACGCCGCCCCGCCTTCCCGTTCTTTCGGTGTGTAACCCAGTTGCGGCGGGCCACTGGGGCCAGCAGGCGAAGGCGCGGTTGCGAGTATTTCTCCCACCGCAACCGCGCTTCTCCTGCCAAGCCCCGCTTGACCGCCAAGCCTTGACCATCACCGGCGGATCACCGCACTCTCCCGCCTCCCTGCCGGAGGCCCTCCAATGATCAGAATGTCGATGTTTGCGATGGCCGCGCTCAGCCTCCTCGCGACGCCTGTGCTCGCGCAGGACGAGGAAGCCGTCGATAACTTCGTGCTCCCCGCCTTCAGCGGCATCGCCGTCTCGCAGGCACCGGAAGCCGGCCTCGGCGTGTGCTTCAGCCCCCTGGCGACCGACGCCATGGACTGCGCCGTGGCCCAGTGCGTCGCGCAGAGCGGGCTCGGGCCCGAGGATTGCGCACCCAACCTCTGGTGCTACCCGCACGGCTGGGTGGCGGACATCTTCATGCAACATAACGAGGGCCCGCACTGGCACAAGTTCGTCTGCGACCAGCAGGATCAGGCTAGCCTCGAGGGCATCGTCAAGGCCGAATGCGCCAAGGATTACCTGATGAGCTGCGAAGTGGTCCGCATCTGGGACAATGACGGCCAGCAGATCTTCGGCGAAGGCGCCGACCCGCAACTGCCGGCGCCCGAGCAACTCAACCAGTCGTCAGCACCCGTACCGGTCCAGTAGGCACCGGTCAGTACGGCTGCGCGGCCCGCTCCGGCGTGTGAGACTAGTGCTTGGTGCCCTTATGCTCGGGCAGCCCCTTGCGCTTGGTTTCGGCAAACTCTTCGAGCTGCTTCTCGTTCATCGACTTGTACATCGACTTCGAGGCGCCCTGCAGGTCCTTGACCTTGGTGTCGCCGCGTTTCGCCGACAGGGCGGCGCCGGCCGCCTTCTGCTGAGCCTTTGATGTTGAGGGCATCGCTTCCTCCTCAGGGTTGGGGAGGAGTCAACGATCCTTGCGCGGCTGCGTTCCCTCGCCGATCTTGTCGTTCTTGGCGCTGACCATCCTATGTGAGAAGGCCCGCAGCGCCGCCAGCACGATCACTGCGAACACCGCGACGACCAGCGCGATCAGGTAGTATCCCTGCGCCGCGGTGACCCCGACCGCGCCCGCCAGCCACATGCCGGCGCCCGTCGTCAGCCCCTGCACGCTGCCGCGCTGCTGGAAGATCGCCCCGGCGCCGAGGAAGGCGATGCCCGCCGTCACCGCCTCGATGGCGCGGATCGGATCGGGATTGTTGCTGCCGCCCTCCAGCGCTTCGTCGTAGATCTCGAAGGCCAGCGTGGTGAACAGTGCCGCGGCCAGCGCGATAAGGATGTGCGTCCTGAGCCCCGCCGTTCCCGTATCCGACCCCCGCTCCCAGCCGATTATCCCACCAAGCACGGCGGCAATCAGCAGGCGGATGAGGATGATGTGCTGCGGCGTGTGAGTCGGCTCGAAGCCGAACGCGGTGAGGATGTCCATGGCGGCCCCGTTTGACGCTTGCCTTTCAACGGCTTGCACCCCGCCCGGTTCCGTCAGCTCACATAGCTGTCCTTGCCGGGCCGCATCAGCCGCCGCGGTCCGCTGCCTTCCTGGCCGAGGTGATCCCCGAGGTTCATCAGCGGGCAGCTGACGGTGGAGAGGCATCCGCAGCCGATGCAGCCGTTGAGTTCATCCCGCATGCGCGTCATCAGCACGATTCGCCGGTCGAGCTTTTCGTGCCAGACCTCCGACATCTGGCGCCAATCTTCCGCCGACGGGATGTGCCCCACCGGCACGTGCGCCAGTGCCTCCGCTACCTCGCTGAGCGGAATGCCGAGCTCGGTCCCCATCCGCACCACGGCCAGCCGCCGCAGCACGTCGCGGTCGTAGCGCCGCTGGTTGCCGGAGGTACGGTGGCTGCGGATCAGCCCTTTCTTTTCGTAGAAGTGCAGCGCCGACACCGCAAAACCGCTACGCTCGGCCACCTGGCCCACAGAAAGTTCACGCGACATCGCGATTACCCCTTTACCTGAAGTTAGGTTGAGGTTGTAGCAGTGGCGCCCTGATGCGGCCAGAGGCTGGCACGACAATGAAGGCAGTGGTGACGTGATGGCAGAGACCAAGAACGGCTGGGGCGAAATGTTCAGCGGCGGCAATGCGCTGCCGGTGCTGGTGTTCGCCGGCGGCGTCGGCATGAACGCCATCGAAGTCTATATCGGCTCGACGCTGATGCCCTCGGTGGTCGCCGAGATCGGTGGGCTTGACCTGTTCGCCTGGGTGACCACGGTGTTCATCGTCGCCTCGATCGTGGCGTCGATCTTCGCGGCGGTGCGGCCATTCGGGCTCGGTCCGCGGCAGAACTACCTGATCGCGGCGGGCATGTTCGCCATCGGCAGCCTGATCTGTGGCCTCGCGCCGTCCATGCCGATCCTGCTCGTCGGCCGGGCGCTGCAGGGCTTCGGCGGCGGCCTGCTGGCGGCGCTCACCTTCATGATGGTGCGACTGGTGTTCCCCGAGCACCTTTGGGCGCGGGCATTCGCGCTGGCCTCCGGCATCTGGGGCATCTCGACGCTGGTCGGCCCGTCCATTGGCGGCGTCTTTGCCGAACTGGGCATCTGGCGCTGGGCCTTCTTCGTACTCGTGCCCCTTGCTGCCCTGCTCGGTCTGCTCGCCGTCAAGGTGGTACCGGCCAAGAGCAGCGAAGCCGGGATGACCAGCCTGCCGATCCGCCAGATCGGTCTGATGATCGTTGCCGTGCTGGCGCTGTCTTCGGCCGGGGCGGTGTCGGGCAACGTCGTGCTGGCCGGCGGCGTGACCGCTGTCGCCATCGCCGCCCTGATCGCGCTGGGCATGATCGAGCGCAGCGCCCGCCAGAAGCTGTTCCCGACCGGCACCTTCCGCTTCGGCACACTGCTCGCCTCGCTGTTCGGCACCATGGTGCTGCTGCAGATGGCGATCACCAGCGACATCTTCATCCCGCTGTTCATGCAGACGCTGCACGGCCTGGGCCCGCTTACCGCCGGCTACATGGTGGCGCTAGTCGCCGTCGGCTGGAGCACCAGCTCGATGATCACGGCGGGGTGGACGGAGGGACGGGCCCGCATGCTGATCTCCGGCGGACCGCTGCTGGTGCTCGTCGCGGCGGTTGGCCTGGCGCTGTTCGTCGGCCATGACAACCAGGGCTCCAGCCTGGCGTTCATCGTGCCGATCGGGCTGTCGCTACTGATCATGGGTGTCGGCATCGGCACCGCGTGGACGCAGCTGACCCCGCGGGTGATGCAGGCCGCGCCGGATGGCGAGCACGACGTGACCTCGGCGGCGCTCAGCACCATCCAGCTCTTCGCCTCGGGCCTCGGCGCGGCGCTGGGCGGCCTGATCGTCAACCTGGCCGGTCTCGCCTCGGCGACACCGACCCCGGTCGCCGCGGCCAACTGGCTCTACGGCCTGTTCATCATCGTCGCGGTCCTGGTGGTGCCGATCGGCTTCAGCATCGCCCGGACTGAGGCCCGCCTCCCGGTGGCACAGCCGGCCGAGTAGCTACGAATTTGCCGCTGGGCCGTAGCCCGGCGGCATCCATCCTGACCGAGGGCGCGATGCTGCCTGTGTCCCCGGTCGGACTCGCGGTGCCGGCGATCATCGCGCTGGGCGTGATCGACCGGCACCGCGAAAACTATCGGCTAAACCGTCTTCAACCACCCGCCATCGACGAAATAGGTCGAGCCGGTCGAGTAGCTGGCCTTGCTTGAGCAGAGGAACACGAAGAAGTTCGCCATCTCCTCGGGAGTGGCGAAGCGCTTCATGCCTCCCGCTTCGTCTGCGACGCTCTGGAGGTGGGCCTCGAAACCATCCTCCCCCGCCAACTGCTTGGCGGTTTTCACCCAGTCGGGGGTGCGGACGAGGCCCGGGTTCACGGTGTTGACGCGAATGTTGTCGCCGACCACCTCGTTGGCGAGGGTTTTGCTGAACATCATCAGCGCCGCCTTGGTGGTGTTGTAGATCGGCTCGTACCACAGCGGTTGCACGGCGCAGATCGAGGCGTTGTGGAGGATGGCGCCGCCACCACGCGCCTTCATTTGCGGCACCAAACCCCGTCCTAGCCGCACCGCTGCCATGACGTGCAGGTCCCAGTAATACTGCCACTTGACGTCGTCGGCCTCGGCGATGGTCTCATTCGAGCCGGTGCCGGCATTGTTGACGAGGATATCGGCGCCGCCCAGTTGCTCTGCGGCTGCGATCACTCGCGCGCAGCCTTCAGCCGTTGCGACATCCGCCGCGACGCCATGCGCCTCAACGCGGTACTTGGCGCCGATCCGCGACGCTTCGGAGTGCAGCCGCTCGCTGCCACGCGCCGTGATCAGCACATTGGCGCCCTCGGCCGCAAAACCCATCGCCACCGCCAACCCGATGCCGACGCTGCCACCGGTGATGACGGCGAGCTTGCCCTTGAGGCCGAGGTCCATGTCAGGCGTCTTCCATCAATATCTGCAGCTTCACATCTGTCGGCCGCCCCTCGACTGCTCGATCGAAAGCCTTGATCGAGTCCTCGAACTTGAAGGTCTCGGAGATCAGCGGCTTCAGGTCGACGCGGCCCGAGGCCATCAGCGCGATGGCCCGGTCGTATTGGTGTGCGTAGCGGAACACCGAGGCGATGGTGACTTCCTTCACCGACAGCGAGGCGATGTCGAAGGTCACCGCATCGACCGGCAGGCCCACTACCACGATGGTGCCGCCCGGACGGACGACGTCGACGATGCCCTGCCAGGCGCGCGGGCTGCCCGAACACTCGAACACCACGTCGGCGCCCCAGTTCTCGGTGAGGCGGTTGACCTCGGCGAGCAGGTTCTTGTCCTTGATGTTGACCGGGATGATGCCCGGGTACTGCCCCGCGATATCGAGCTTGGGCTGCGCCAGGTCGGTGATGATCACCCGCGAACAGCCGCCGGCCAGCGCCGCCAATGCCACCATGGTGCCGATCGGTCCGGCGCCCATGACGATGGCGGTGTCGCCCGGCGTGATCTTGGCTTTCGTCGCCGCCTGCATGCCGACCGCGAACGGTTCGACCATGGCGCCTTCGGCAAAGCTCACATTGTCCGGCAGCTTGAAGGTGTAGTTGGCGGGATGGACAACGTAGGGCGTCAGCACGCCGTGGATCGGCGGCGTCGCCCAGAAGGTGACTGCCGGATCGATATTGTACATGCCGAGCCGCGACGCCTTGCTGTTCGGATCCGGCACGCCCGGCTCCATGCAGACGCGGTCGCCCACCTTGAGGTGGGTGACTCCTTCGCCGACTTCAACGATGGTCCCCGCCGCTTCGTGCCCAAGCACCATCGGCGCGTTGACCACGAAGGGGCCGATCTTGCCGTGGGTGTAATAGTGCACATCGGAACCACAGACGCCGACGGTGTGCAGCTTGATCTTCACCTCGCCCGGACCGACCTCGGTCGGCAGGTCAATGTCGCGGAGTTTGAGTTCGTGCTGCTTCTCGAGCACGAGGGCGCGCATTTTGGTCATTGTAACTGAGGGGCCTCGCCGACTTTGTAGTGATGCGTCGGACCCGTGGCGCCTTCGACCGGAGGCTTCATCGCCCCGGTCATGATCGCCACTGCGTCCGACATCGAAAATTCCTTGGGGTTGATGATCGCGATGCGCTTGCCGAGCCGGTGGATATGGATCCGGTCGGCCACCTCGAACACATGCGGCATGTTGTGGGAGATCAAGACGATCGGCAACCCACGCTGCTTCACATCGAGCATCAATTCCAGCACCCGCCGGCTTTCCTTGACGCCGAGCGCCGCGGTCGGTTCGTCCATGATCACCACGCGCGACCCGAAGGCCGCGGCACGGGCGACGGCGACACCCTGCCGCTGACCGCCGGAGAGTGTTTCCACCGACTGGTGGATGTTCTGGATGGTCAGCAGCCCCAGTTCACTGAGCTTGTCCCGCGCAATCTTGGCCATCTTCGTGCGATCGAGGCGGCGGAACAGCGTCCCCGTCCATCCTGGCTTCCGCAGCTCGCGCCCTAGGAACATGTTGTCGGCGATCGACAGCGCGGGGCTGAGGGCCAGGTTCTGGTACACCGTCTCGATCCCGGCATTCCGTGCGTCGATCGGCGAGCGGAAATGCACCGGCACGCCATCAAGCAGCACCTGGCCGCTGTCCGGGATCACCGCACCGCAGAGCGCCTTGATCAGCGTCGATTTTCCCGCGCCATTGTCGCCGATCACCGCGAGGATCTCATTGCGGCGCAGCTCGAAGTCGGCGTTGTCGAGCGCCACCACGCGACCGTAGCGCTTTGTGAGGCCCCTGCCCTCGAGGACGATATCCCCGGCGTTGCCGGACGGCACGCCCATGCTCATAGAGTCGCTCATGCCGAAATCTTCCTGATCCATTGGTCGATGGTGACCGCGACGATGATCAGCACGCCCACCGCGAAATCCTGCCACAGCAATGCAAGGCCAGAGAGCGCAAGGCCATTTCGGAATACCCCCACGATGAGGGCGCCGAACAGCGTGCCAACGATCGAACCACGCCCACCGAAGAGGCTGGTGCCGCCGATCACCACAGCGGTGATCGAGTCGAGGTTGGCGGTCTGTCCGGCCTGCGGGCTCACCCCGCCGATGCGTCCAATCAGCACCCAGGCGGCAATCGCGCAGATCAGCCCGGCGAGAGCGTAGACCGCGAGCAGCACCCGGTTGGTGTTAATGCCTGAGAGCCGCGCCGCATCCGGGTCGTCGCCTGTCGCGTAGACGTGTCGCCCGAAGGCGGTGCGCGACAGGATGTAGGACAGGATTACCGCAAGGACGATCATCAGGACCGAGCCGTAGGTGACCACCCAGCCTCGCAGCCATGGCAGGTCGAGCCCGAAGAACATCCCGATGTCGTAGAGCTTGAACAGCTTGCCCAGCCAGAGTAGGAACGGCGCCGCTGCCTCCATGTCCTGCGAGCGGATCGTCTCGCTGTTCGAGACCCAGGTGTTCAGCGCGCCAAAAATGCTCCAGGTGCCCAGCGTCACGATGAACGGCGGCAGGCGCAGCATGGTGATGATCAGGCCGTTGAGCAGCCCGCAGCCGAACCCGCAGAGCAGGCCGAGCGGGAAGGCGATGGCCACCGGCACGCCATAGACCACGGCGGTCCGCCCCATCACCACCGAGGCAAGGATCATGATCAGGCCAACGCTGAGGTCGATTCCCGCGGTCAGGATCACCAGCGTCTGCGCCATGCCGAGGATGGCGACGATGGTCACCTGTTGCAGCACCACCGACAGGTTCAGCGGCGACAGGAACTTGCCGGGCGCTGCGATGGCGAAGATCACCGCGCCAATCAGCAGCACGATCAATGGGATGACGGTGGGAAACTGATGCAGGAAGCCCTGCAATCGCCGGACTATGCCGGCATCTTCTTCTTCGAAGCTCGCGACACTCTGTTCGCTGCCGGCCAGTCCGTGCTCGGCCTTCGCCGAACCCGCTGCGTCGTCGCTCATCCCGTTTTCCTCCCCCGGGGTCAAGTAAGGGGACGCCGGTGGGCGCCCCCTCGACTATTCGACACTAGCTCTAGTGCGTCAGGTTTTGAAGCCGTCAGCCCCAGCAGAGCTCGGCGCCCTTGGTGGTGTCGATCGACTCGACGCCCGCGACCGGCTTGTCGGTAACCAGCGTCGCGCCGGTATCGAGGAAACCCATCGCCGGATCGATCGTCGGGAGCGTGCCGGAGGCAATCGCCTCAAGCGCCATCGCCGCCATCTTCAGCGGATACTGCTGGCTGGTCGCGCCGATGACGCCGGACTTGACGTTCGCCACGCCCGGGCAACCGCCGTCGACCGAGACGATCAGCACGCTGCCGTCATCCTTGCCCACGGCCTTCAGCGCTTCCCATGCGCCGGCGGCTGCGGGTTCGTTGATGGTGTAGACCACGTTGACGTTCGGGCACTTCTGCAGCGCGTTCTCCATCGCCGTGCGGCCCTTTTCCTGGTCGCCCTGGCTGATTTCGTGCGTGCAGATGCGCGGGTCGTCTTCGTCGCCGTACTTGTTGGGGTCCTTCACATCGATGCCGAAGCCGGCCATGAAGCCCTGGTCGCGCAGGTAGTCGACGGTCGGCTGGTTGGTCGCGAGGTCGAGGAACACGATCGACGCGTCCTTGGCCTTGTCGCCCAGCGTGCCGGCAGCCCATTTGCCGATCAGCTCACCGGCCTTGCGGTTATCAGTGGCGAAGGTCGCGGTCGCCGCGTCCATCGGATCGAGCGGGGTATCGAGCACGATCACCATCAGGCCGGCGTCCTTGGCCTTCTGGATCGTCGGCACGATCGCCTTGCTGTCAGACGGCACGATGGCGAAGCCTTTGGCGCCGGCCGAGATCAGGTTCTCGATGGCCGCGACCTGGGCGTCATTGTCGCCGTCGAACTTGCCGGCGGCAGTGATCAGCTTCAGGCCGAGTTCATCGGCCTTGGCCTGCGCGCCTTCGCGCATCTTGACGAAGAACGGGTTGGTCTCGGTCTTGGTGATGAGACCGACCGTAACTTCCTGGGCCAGCGCCACACCTGTCATCAGGCCGCCGGCGATGACGGCGCTGGCAAGCGCCACCTTCAGATAACTAAGTCCCATGTAATCCTCCCAAGGGTTGATCCGGTCCACCGGCGATCCGCCGCTCCTCTGAACCGGTAGATCGAGGACACGGCGCCGCCTTGCGCGGGCTCGCCCTCCTCGATCCGGGAGCGATATTCAGCGCAACGTTCGTGAGCTGTCAATAAATTAATCCAGTTGATTTATTAATTGACACACGAGCCCTGACGGATAATCCTTTCGTTCGGGAGGGGGTGCGAACCCCATGTAATCGATTGCAGTTTGGTCTCCGACGTGGCTTCAGTGCCCACGACGGAGAACGGCGAATTGTCAACAAATGCAGTCGAAGGGAGGTCGGGAGCAGTGGTCACCGGGCCCACCAGCAGAGACGCCGGCAGAGAAGCCGGCCTGAAGCCACGTGCAGCCAGCCGCGGCACCAACCAGACCGGCGTGCGCCTCTACAACGAGCGCCTGGTGCTTTCGCTGATCCGCCGCCACGGCGACCTGCCCAAGGCCGACATCGCCCGCATGACGGGACTGTCGCCGCAAACCATCTCGATCATCACCAACGCGCTGGAGGCCGATGGCCTGCTGCTGCGCGGCAAGCCGCTGCGCGGCAAGGTGGGCCAGCCGCTGGTGCCCTATTCGCTGAACCCCGAGGGCGCGCTGAGCTTCGGGCTGAAGATCGGGCGGCGCAGCGTCGACCTCTACCTGATCAACTTCACCGGCAAGGTCCTGAAGCTGCTCCACAAGACCTACCCCTACCCCACCCCGGACGGCATCCGCGAGTTTGCCCGAGCCGGCATCGACGAGTTGCTCGAGGGCCTGCCGACACCACTCGCCGCCCGCATCGCCGGGCTCGGCATCGCGGCGCCCTACGAGATGTGGACCTGGCACGAGGAGATCGGCGCGCCGAAGGTGGAGATCGACGCCTGGCGGCAGGTCGACGTGCGCCGGATGATGGCCGAGATCTGCCCCTGGCCGGTATATTTCGCCAACGACATCACCGCCGCCTGCGCTGCCGAACTGATGTTCGGCACTGGCGCCGACCACATCGACTATCTCTATGTCTTCATCGGCTCGTTCATCGGCGGCGGGCTGGTGCTCAACGGCCACCTGTTTCCCGGCCGAACCCAGAACGCCGGCGCGCTGGGCTCGATGCCGGCCCGCGATCCCGGCCATGTCGTCCCGGCCGGCCGCAGCCCGCAGCTGATGAACGTCGCCTCGATCTACGTGCTCGAACGCGAATTGCTGGCCAGCGGCCGCAACCCCGAGATCCTGTGGCAATCACCCGACGACTGGGGGGACGATCTAGGCGACGTACTCGACAGGTGGATCGATGAGGTGGCCGAAAGCCTCGCCTATTCGATCGTCGCCGCCATCGCAGTGATCGACGTCGAGACCGTGCTGATCGACGGCGCCTTCCCCACCCATGTGCGAAGTCGCATCATCGAGCGGACCGATGCGGCGATCGCGCGGCTCAACCGCCAAGGGCTCTCGGCGTTCCGGCTGCTGCCCGGGAGCATCGGCAATGCGGCCCGCGCCATGGGCGGTGCCTCGCTGCCGCTGCTCGCCAATTTTACCCAGGACCGCGAAGTGCTGTTCAAGGACAATGCCTGACGCGTTTGCTGCCGGGCCCAGTGGACTGCGCTTCGCGACGTTGCGCGGTAACACTTCGCAAAGCTTGGGATGACACTGTTAGCCGGCTACGAACACCGGTTACCATGTCCGACACAGAAAGTGCCAAGCTGGGCCGCTCCTTCTCCTTGGTCATCATGACCTCGGTCCTGGTGATCTTTGGTGCCACCATGGCACTGCTCGGCGGCTTCGTGCTGTGGACCGCCGGCGAAGTCGACCAGAATGCCTTCGACAAGCAGAGCCAGCGCGTCGCCTATTTTGTCCGGGGGCAACTGGATGCAATCCCATACGACCAGCAGAGCGTCACCATCTGGGACGACACGCTGATCGCCTTGCGGAACAAGGATTTCCGCTGGCTGCACCTCAACATCGGCAAGTGGATGTACGATTACTTCGGCCACGATGAGAGCTTCATCCTCTCGGGCGACGAGGCCGTCTATGCTTCGGTTAACGGGATAGAAGGCGAGCCATCCCTCTTCGACGCTCGCCGACCCTATGTCGAGCATCTGGTCGAACAGCTGCGCACATCGACCCGGGCCGGGTACGTCGACAAACCGCCCTTTGCGAGCGATTTCATCTCCCTAGCGGGCCAGCCCGCGATCGTCAGTGCCACCCCCATTGTCTCGGAAACAGGCGACATTCAGCAGCGCGCGGGATCCGAGCCGGTGCTGGTGACTGTCGTCCGGCTCGACCTCGATTTCGAGCTGCGGCTGATCGAGCGCTACCAGATGGAAGCCGGCCGCTTTACCGCGACCCCGGGCAACCCGTCCTTCTCTGCCCTGCCGGTTTCCAATCACGCCGGACGCATCGTCACCTTCTATGAGTGGGAGCCCTATCGGCCCGGCCAAACCCTTCTGCAGCGCACCGCTCCAGCCCTTGCGGCGGCGTTCGCGGTCATTCTCGTAGTCGTCGTGACTTTGCTCGTCGTCCTCTGGCGATCGTCCAGCGCGCTCCAGATCAAGAGCGCCGAAGCCGAGCGACAGGCCACCGAGGACGCGCTGACGGGGCTCCCCAACCGCCTGAGCTTCGACCGCCAGTTCGATGCACGGCTAGCCGTCGCCAAGCTGCGCGACCCGCCGCTCGCCCTGCTGATGCTGGATCTCGACCGCTTCAAGCAGGTCAACGACACGCTCGGCCACCACGCCGGCGACGACCTGATCCGCGCGGTTGGCGACCGGCTACGGGCGATCGTCGGCCCCACGGATGTGCTGGCGCGGCTGGGGGGCGACGAGTTTGCCATCCTTCATTCCTGCTACGCCGGCACCGTCGAAGTCTCCGGCCTCGCCCAGCGCATTGTCGACAGCATCGCCAAGCCGTTTCGCGTGCAGGGCAGCAACGCATTCGTCGGCGTCTCGATCGGCATCGTCGTCGCCGGCTCGGGTCAGCGCGACAGCCGCGAACTGAGCCGCAAGGCCGATATTGCACTCTATGAGGCGAAATCCGCCGGCCGCAACCGCGCCGCCATCTACGAAGAGGCGATGGATGAACAGGTGCAGAACCGGCACACCATCGAGGCCGAGTTGCGCGAGGCCCTGGGCAATCCCGGCCAGCTATGGGTCGCCTTCCAGCCGCTCTGCGGCAGCGGCGAAGAGATCGTCGGGGCCGAGGCGCTGCTGCGCTGGACCCACCCGAAGCTGGGTCCCATCCCGCCCTCGCATTTCATCTCCATCGCCGAAGGCACCGGCCTGATCGAGCCGCTGGGCGAGTTTGTCCTCCGCCGCGCCGCCGAGTTCGGCGCCCGCTGGCCCGGCCGCACCATCGCCGTCAACATCTCCCCGGCGCAGTTGCGAAACCCGACCTTCGTCGACCGCGTGTTCACCCTGCTCGCCGAAGCTGGCATGCGGCCCGCCGACCTCGAAATCGAGATCACCGAGGGCATCCTGCTCGACGACGAGTCGACTGCGGCCAGCACTATCCGCAGCTTCCGTGAGGCCGGCATCCGCATCGCCCTCGATGACTTCGGCACCGGCTATTCGTCGCTCAACTACCTGAAGCGGTACCCGGTCGATCGCATCAAGATCGACCGCTCCTTCATCGCCCAGTTGTCCACCGCCAACGCCTCCAACGCGATCGTTCAGGCGATGGTAACGTTGGCCCACGCGATGGGCATCGAAGTCACCGCCGAGGGCGTCGAAACCGAGGAGCAGTTCCGCGTCCTCATCGCCATGGGCTGCAACACCTTCCAGGGGTACCTGTTCGCTACCCCGCTCACCGTCGGCGATATAGAAGCACGCTTTGCCGGCGCACTAGCCGCCTGAGGCGGCACGGCTTCCGAAAATACCGGCGCGGCATCGGCCCGCCGGATCCGCTCACCGGCCTAGCCCGCCGCCTCCAGCACGGCTGCCAGCCGCACCTCGCGCTGTTTCACACCATTGGCGCCATCTCCGCCGGCGGCCCACATGGCTGCCAGCCGCCCCTTCTCGAACAGTGCGTAGAGGCACGGCGCGATGTAGCTTGCCCGCGAGATGGCCGGGGAATTCTGCAGGAACGTCGCCACCTGCTTGGTCACGGCCGCCATCTGCCGTTTCCGCGCCGTCACCGACTCGCCTGGCTCAAGCTTGGCCAACGCCTCTCCCGCCAGCGCGCTGGCATGCAGAGTGCGGAAATCCTTAGCCGTCACCGCTGCGCTGGCGATCTCACGCAGATAACGGTTCAGGTCCTCGGTCCGGATGGCGCGCGCCTTACCCTCGTCATTGCGGTACATCAGCAGGCGACGGCCGGCGATGGACTTCACCTCACCGATGGCGGTAGCGAGGCGAGTGTCGGCGAAGCTGTAGACCGCGCGCTTTCCGCTCTTCGCCGGAAAACTGACACGCACTTCGTCGCCGTCCACCGAAACGTCGCGACTGTAGAGTGTGCCTGCACCACGCGTGCCATGCGCATCGAGATAGCGCTCCCGTCCGACCCGCATCGCCGTCCGGTCGATCAGTGCCACGCCGATGGCCAGCGCCAACCGCTTGCTGCCGGTTTCGGCCTCCAGCTCCTCGCGCACCCGCTTCCGGATACGCGGCAGCGCCGCAGTCAGCAGTGCTAGCTGCTGCTGCTTGTGCCGGGTACGGCGCTTCTCCCATTCCGGGTGGTAGATATATTGCAGGCGTCCTGCCGCGTCGGTCCCGAAGGCCTGGATGTGCGCTAGCGGGTTCGCTGCGATGCGCACATCGGTCCAGGCAGGTGGAATACCGAGGCCGCGCGCCCGCTCCCGGGTATCCGGATCGCGGATCAGCTCGCCATCCGCGTCGATGAAGCCGAAGGTTCGCCCATGCCGTCGCCGGTGGATCGTCAGATCATCCCGCCCGACGCGCTTCAGCCGGGCCACTTCCCCTAGACGCCGGTCGTAGTGTTGGGCGGCGGGGCCATGGCGTAAAACACCAGGTAGATCAGCCCGAAGGCGAGGACGATGCCGATGAACGACCAGATCAGCACCCGGAGGTTCATCAGCCGACGGCTGCCCTGGCGGACTTCCGTCGTCGACTTGTGGGCATCATAGGTTCGCATGGCGCTACTCGCTTGCAGATGAATGTGAAAATCAA
Organism: Devosia sp.; assembly: GCA_046596525.1. Taxonomy (GTDB): domain Bacteria; phylum Pseudomonadota; class Alphaproteobacteria; order Rhizobiales; family Devosiaceae; genus Devosia_A. Next base: position 23,479 of record JBKJMF010000060.1, read on the forward strand.
CGTTCCGGTAGGCCCGCGGTTCCGTCCCCACTTGACCGTGACGTGCTGAACGCAGACTTTGGGACATGCAGATCCAGGCCGCGTCATGACGATTTCCCCCGAGCTTCTCACCCGCATGATCAAGGCGGGCGCCGGCGAGGTTCCGGCCGACGTGGTCATCAAGAACGTCCGCCTCTTGGACGTGATCTCCGGGTCCATCACCCACACCGACATCGCCATCGTCGCCGACCGCATCGTCGGCACCTACGGCTACTACAACGGCGCCCGGCTGATCGAAGGCGACAACCGCTTCGCGGTGCCCGGCTTCATCGATACGCACCTCCATATCGAATCCTCGCTGGTCACCCCGTTCGAGTTCGACCGCTGCGTCCTGCCGCACGGCGTCACCACGGTGATCTGCGATCCGCACGAGATCGCCAACGTGCTTGGCGCTGACGGCATCCGCTACTTCCTCGAGTGCGCCGAACGCACCGTGATGGACATCCGCGTCAACCTCAGCTCGTGCGTGCCGGCGACGCCGTTCGAGACCTCCGGGGCACGGCTGGAGATCGCCGACCTGGAGAAATTCCGCGACCACCGGCAGGTCATCGGCCTCGCCGAGATGATGAACTTTCCCGGCGTGCTGGCCGGCGACCCCGGCATCATCGCCAAGCTCGTCGCCTTCCAGGGCAGCCATATCGATGGCCACGCGCCGCTGCTCAACGACCTGGCGCTGAACGGCTACCTCGCGGCCGGCATCCGCACCGACCACGAGGCGACCACCGCCACCGAAGCCCGCGAGAAGCTGCAGAAAGGCATGGCGATCCTGATCCGCGAAGGCTCGGTGTCGAAGGACCTCGAAGCGCTGGCGGAAATCCTCGACGCCAACACTTCGGCCTATGTCGCGCTCTGCACCGACGACCGCAACCCGCTCGATATCCTCGAGGAGGGTCACCTCGACAGCTCGATCCGTCGCCTGATCGGCCGCGGTCGGCCACTGCACCACGTCTATCGGGCCGCCTCGCACTCCGCCGCCCGCATTTTTGGGCTGAAAGACCGCGGCCTAATCGCCCCCGGCTATCGTGCCGATATCGCGCTGCTCGACGATCTCGAGCACTGCCAGGTCGCCGAAGTGCTCTCGGCGGGCCGCCTGGTCCGTCCGGAGCTGTTTGAAGCGCGCCAACCTGTACCGCCGGTCGGCCTCGCCTCGATGAAGGCGCAGCGCGTCGGCCCGTCGACCTTCATCGTGCCACCCAACCCGCGCCAGAACGAGACGCCGGTGATCGCCGTTCGGCCCGGCCTGATCCTTACCTACCGCGAGAACGCCACCCTTGAGGTCTCGGAGAAAGGCACCCTGCCCGATATCGAGAACGACGTGATCAAGATCGCGGTGATCGAGCGCCACGGCATCAACGGCAACGTGGCGCGGAGCTTCACCAAGGGCTTCGGGCTCAAGCGCGGCGCCATCGCTTCGTCCGTCGGCCACGACAGCCACAACATCACGGTCGTCGGCGCCAACGATGTCGACATGGCTGCTGCGGTGAACCGGCTGATCGAGCTAGGCGGCGGTTTCGCTGTCGCCGACGGTGGCAAGATCACCGCCGAACTGGCGCTACCGATCGCCGGGCTGATGAGCCTGCTCAGCTTCGAGACTGTCGCCGACAAGCTGCATCACCTGCGGCAGGCGGCCTTCGCGCTGGGCTGCACTCTGCCCGAGCCATTCCTGCAGGTCGCCTTCATGGCCCTGCCGGTGATCCCGCACTTGAAGATGACCGACCGGGGGCTGTTCGACGTGGACAAGTTCGACTTCGTCAAATGAGCTTTGCCAGCCGGTTTCTCGCCGACATCTACAAGCTGCCCAAGCGCAAGTGCGGCGTCGTCCGCACCCGCAATATCCGCGTCCCGATGTATGACGGCATCGCGCTGGCAACCGAGCACTTCGCACCGAAGCTGCCCGGCAAGCACCCTACCATCCTGATGCGCGAGCCGTACGGGCTCTCAGGCTTTGCCACCATCGGCGAGGTCTATGCCGAACGCGGCTTCCAGGTTGTACTGCAGGCCTGCCGCGGCACCGACAAGTCGGAGGGCGAGTTCGATCCGTTCGGACACGAGCGCGACGACGGGCTGGCAACCATCGACTGGATCAAGGCCCAACCCTGGTTCGACGGCCGCCTAGGCACGTCGGGCCCGAGCTATCTCGGCTATGCCCAATGGGCGATCTGCGACGCGCTGCCGAGGCAATCAGCCATGGCGATCAAGGTGACCAGCGCCGAGTTCAAGTCGATCGTCTTTCCCGGCGGCGGCCTCGCCGTCGGGCTGTGGCTGAGCTGGATCCAGACCGTCGATGGCCTGCGCGGCAACCCGTTGCGTACCGCCCAGCGCATGTTCACCGGCGGCATCGAGCGCACCACGCTGCGTGCGACCATGAAGCTGCCGCTACGTGATGCCGACAAGCGCGTGACCGGCCGCGAGGTGCCGTTCTGGCGTCGGTGGATGGACGAAGCCATCGGCAACGACGCCTTCTGGCAGCCGCTCGACCACACGCACCGCATCGGCGCCCGCACCCCGCCGGTGAGCTTCACCTCGGGCTGGTACGACTTCATGCTCGACCAGCTGCTGCGTGACTACACCACGCTGGTCGATGCCGGCCACACCCCGCAGCTCACCATCGGGCCGTGGACGCATGTCAGCTCCGACCTGCAGATGGAAAGCGTCAAGCAGACGCTGGAGTGGATGGACGCCAAGCTGCTCGGCGACGCCACCGGGCTGCGCATCAAGCCGGTGCGGCTCTATATCTCCGGCCTCGACGAGTGGCGTGATTTCGACAGCTATCCGCCGATGCAGCCGGAAAACCAGATCTGGCACATCCACCCCGACAAGGTGCTGTCGCAGCGCCCGGTCCGTGCCTCGCCGCCCGACACCTACACCTACGATCCGGAACATCCGACTCCCGCAATCGGCGGCGCCATGTTCGCCTTCAACGGCGCCGGTCCGGTGGACAACGCGCCGCTCGAAAAGCGCGACGACGTGCTGGTCTACACTTCGGAGCCGCTGTTCAGCCCGATC